>VHCZ01000336.1 GCA_016871535.1 Verrucomicrobiota bacterium | reverse complement strand
CCGATTCTTCGTCCCGTCTCATCCTCGGCAAGCCCAAAAACCGACTGCCGAATCCGCCTTTTCGGTGTCACTCATTTTCCACGACCTGCACCGTTCACGCTTCGGGATCAAGAATCCTGAGGCTTGTCCACGTCTGCAACGCGCGTGATCCCGAGGTCGAGCGGCTGAACGGGATCTACTGAACGCGAAAAGGTGAGTTGGACAGGGCCGCGGATCTGGCCTGCGTTCGGGCCAGTGGAGAGCACGCCACCGAAAGCGCGCACATCGAAGTACCGGGCGCAGAGCGCAGTCTGGAGTTGATCGATTTCGGCCGGTGGACGTTCCTTCGCTTTCTCCTTGTCCCACTTTCCGGCTGACTTGCGATGTGTCGGCAACGGCGGTTTCTGTTCCAAGCAAGCCGCCTCAATGCGGGGATTCAACGGCGATTTCTGCTGAATGAAGATGTCGTTGCCATTTCCACCCGAGCTCAAGACGAAGTTCCGAATCTTGCGCTTCAGGCAAACATCGGAGACAAGACCGCGCATGTCTTGCGGGTCAATGCGCGGTGCGTTGGCGGCGTCGGGGTCGCCGTTCGGGTTGCCGTCTTTGCAGTCAAAGAGGTAAACGAAGTCGTAACGATTTTGGATCACGGTGCTCATGGTTTTCTTTTCGGTTTAGGTTTTGGCTTTGTTCGCGGTGGAATCATTCGTTCTCAGGTGGAAGTTTGTCGGCTTTTTCCTCGATCTCGGCTTCAAGCCGGTCGGCTCGATATTGGGCCAGTTGGCAGTAGTAGCCGAGAGCGAACCTCCCTTGTTCTTCGAGGCCCAGCAAAGGCGGAAAGCCAACACGGCCTTCTGCTTTGTTGACGGCGTCGATCCGGGCGCAAAGCGTCTCAAGCTCCTTTTGCTTGTTCGTGCCGGAACCAGGAAAGCGCGAGTTGGCCTTCTTCAAGTAGGCCGGCACTTTGGTGAAGATCGGCCCGAGCGTGGAGGCGGGCCGAGTCGCCACTCCGCCATAGGTCCGCTCGGCCAGGGACGTGCCCACTTTGCCGAGCGCGACAAGTTGAAGCCTGCCTATGACGGCGAATAATTGGCCGCACAGGTAGGCGATGTCGGTTGAATTCGGATCGAGTTGTTTCAGTTTTTCGCTCATAGTTTTTCGTTTCGTTGGATCGGTTGAATGGTTGCGGACGACATACAGTTTGATGAGGGCAAGCCGGGCGGGATTAAGCTTTGACTCTCCGCCCAAGTTCTGACGAGCCACCGCCGCCGCAAGCAACGACGATGGCAACGCACCTCCGCTTAACGCGGCACGAAACAACTGGGCGGGCAACTGCGTCGGCAATTTCTCGAAGTCCGGCTTGTTCTTTTTCGATGGAACAGTCGTGGCCAGCAAGCCGTAGAGGCCAAATGCTGATCGCAGCCCGCCATCCCGCTCGTGGAGGATGGTCAGGTGGTCAAACCACCCGCGCACGTTGTTTTCAACTTCGGGCACTGTGGATTCGAGCCAATCGCGTACTACGACACGACCGCCGTTGCCCGACAGGCCAAGGAGGTAGTACTTGTTCGCCGCCAGACCGCTCGGAGAAATGCCTTTTAGCGGGGCGCGGAGCAGTTCTGTGACGGCGGCTTGGTCGGCCGTTTCAAGCAGATCGAATGGGTCTTTGTCCGGTTCGCGAGTCCAGTGCAGGTAGATCGCGTCCTCGACACGGTAGCCTTGCTCAATGAGCTTGTTCAATGCGCCGGTGATCTTGGCGTCTTCCGTGAACGACACTGGAGCGTTCAATGCTTTGTCCAAGCCGAAGGAGCGGAAAGCGTCTTTGTCGAAGGAAATGAGATTGGCCCCTGCTGGGGGTGAACCGCGAATACCGTCGATCTTTCCAGCGGTGCTTACGGGCACAACCATCTGACCAGAAGCAAGAGACATCACGAGCCCGCCACTGGCCTGCTGACGTTCCGCTTCACGCCTCTTTCGCCACCAAGCCAGAAGTGCGGGCGAACTGAGAAGCGGCCGGTTGGTTACCTCAAAATCCACATTCTCCGTGGTCTTGCACCCGTTGTCGGTGAGCAACTGGTGAACTCGTTTCAACTCCGCCTGGTTGTTGAGAAATGCCAGCACTGCTTTCAAGCTGGGAGACTCGTCCGGGCAAGCGGCAGCGGCTTCCTTTAGCAGGCTTTGAAAGAACGCAAAGTTGACCTTCCGGCTTTCTGTTTTTTCAGGGTCGTCCGGAATTGGAAACGCCAAAGCACGTTCCAGATTGTCACAGAGAAAATACGCCTGCCCGTGGCCAACGTCATCCGATCTCGAGAACGGACGTACGAGCCGCTTGGGAGCGGGGCGTTTGGCGTTTGGGTCTTCGAGCATCGGAATCACCGAGCCGAGAAGCCTTCCTTCCGAGTCGAGTGGTATGCGCCAGCGAACGGGTGCCAGCTTGAGGTCAGAGTCAAACCCTTCGCGCTCTGCGTAGGCCATTAACGCTTGTACCATCATGCGGCACCTCCGAGTTGGTGCTTGATTTCTGTCCAAGCGGGTATGGTCACGAGACCCTTTTCCAACCTCGCCGGGAAGAAAGTCCTTTGCGGGCTGGCTTGCACTCGCCCCAGCTCGTGCATCATGTCCAGGTCGAACACGTCATAGAGCATCAGCCCGAGGTCGGTGTCCACGTTGGGATTTGGTTCCACGCGCATCGCGGTTTCATCCGCGAGTTCAAAGTCTGCCGGAAATTCACGGCAGCCAAAGCAGGGGCGGGCAAAACATTGGCCACTTTCCGCGCGGCGTCGAAACATGCCGAAGTACTTGGGAGGATTATCGTCGCCGTCGGGTTCGTCTTCGCAAGGCGGTTTGCGACGCGGACGATTGGCGAGCGAGGTCAATTCGAGGCTCGCTTCAATCACGTACTCCACTTCGCGGAGGGCGAGCGTATTGCGCTGAGTGCGGCCCTTGTTCTTGTTTGTCGTGTCGTCAGCGATGATGACTTCGACCGGTTCCCCGTTTGCAGCCGCTTTGAATTGGGTTTCGGAGATGGTTTCCTTGACCTCGTTGCGCCGAATGGAAAGGAAACGGATCGGCTTCCGGACGGCAATGCGATGGACCCGCCATCGGAACTGCGGCTTGTAGAGAATGGATTCGAGCAGACCGCGCGCGGCGCTGGGAGTCATGACGGGATAGCTCACGCGTTCGACCTTCATTTCGGGCCGGGTGAAGCAGGCGAGGTCGCCCCAGGTTCGGAGGTGGATTCGTTCGTTCATACAATCAGGTCATCAGCGGCGTGGTGGGTTGCACCCAGGTCTTCGTCATACTTCGAGGCCCAGGCATACACGGTATTATCGGGCGTGAGCGGGATGATCGCACCTTCGCGTTCGGCGCGCTCAAACTCTCGTTGGTAAAGGTTGACGGTGAAACGCTGGCATTGGCGGGCAAGCTTGCCGTCCAGGTAATGCTGGCTGCGGATAGCCTCGATCAACTTGATCCCCGTGCCAGCCCACGACCCAAAGCTGCCGTTTTCATCGTGCATCGGGACGAGCACCCCGCGCGTTTCATCGCCGATGAGCCGGCAGGCTTCGGCGGCATCCGGAAATTTGAGCTCCTTGCTGGCGCAGTAAACAGGGTCTTGCGCGGAAGATTCACAACCGAGATCGCGGTAAAGACAGGCGAAGTAAGAGCGGTAGGTTTCCGGCAGGTGCAACTTTTCTTCGATGCCGGGATTCGCAGCGAGAAATGCCTCGGTACGCTTGAGTGCAATTTCGTAAGCGCCCGGCGGCAGTCCGCCGTCTGCGGGCCGGAATACATAAACTGGCCGAGCGTCGGAGGAACGTCCCTCGCGATTGCAGCGACCGGCGCTTTGGATGATGGAGTCCAGCGGACCCAGCGCACGCCAGACAACCGGGAAATCCACGTCCACGCCGGCTTCGATCAGTTGCGTGGAAACCAACAGGCATGGCGCGCTGGTGTCCGGATCAAGGCGGCGGCAGATTTCCTTGAGCTTGGCTTGCCGGTGCGCGGCGCACATGCGGGAAGAGAGATGGAAGCAGTGAGCGCCAAACGGGGACTGCTTGAGCAGTTGAAACAGCGTCCGAGCATCCTTGGTGGTGTTGACGACGCAAAGAGCCTGGCGAGGCTGCTCAGGCGCGAGCATCGCTGCGGCGACTTCCTGCCAGGTCAACTCGCGGTCGGTCGGGGCGATCTCAATGTGTGTCCGGCGCATTGTCTCAGCCAAAGCGTCTGCATCTGCGGCGACGGGGGTAGGATTCCACCCGCCATCAATGGCCGAGGCGGCGCACTCGAACGCGGGCTGAGTCGCCGTGCCGAACACTGCCGTGACTCCGAAATCCTTGACGAGCAGGTTCACGGCGGAAAGCAACGAAGGCACGAGTCCGGGCGGCAGCGTTTGCACTTCGTCAAACAAGACCACTGAGCGCGCGATGTTATGAAGCTTTCGGCAGTCGCTGGGCCGATTGCTGAACAGGCTCTCGAAGAATTGGATAGTGGTGGTGACGACGATGGGTGCATCCCAATTTTCCGCCGCCAGCCGAGCGCGACGAAGCCGTGCTTCCTCTGCGTCACGCTCCCGGTCCGATTCGACCGGACGCGGTGCGACTGCGCTGTGGTGTTCAAGGATGTAGTCGGGGCCGAACAGCCATTCCAACGGTCTTCGATACGCTTTGGCGGTCTGCTCAATAACCGTCGTGTAGGGGATCACGACGATGGCCCGCCGGAAACGCCGAGCATCTGTTTCGGGCAGAGCGTGATTATGGTTGACGATGTGTTGCAGGGCGAAGGCCAGCGAAGCCAGCGTTTTTCCGCTGCCTGTGGGCGCTGTGAGAGTGAACAAACCGGGCGGGAGCATTGCTTTGCTCAGGCAATCTTCGAGGAGTTGGCGGCGGCGGCGGTTGACATCGCCCTCGCCTGGCATTGTCCGCAATAAGAGGAGCAATGACTCCAAGCTTTCTCGAGGTCGTAAGGGAATCGAAATTCGTTCGGCTGCCATCGCGGGTTTGAAGTGCGCTTCAGTGTCGAGGAAGTCAGCGTCCACAAGACAGCTAAACAAGAGGCGCGTGTGGAGCGCGGAAGGAAAGCAGTTGGAGAAGGGCTCCGTGCTGCGGCCTATCGACAGATCCATGCCGTCTCCGCGGGCACGCTCGACAAGTGTGGCCGTGGTCTCGGTGATGCCAAACTGCTTCAAGTCGCTGCCTTGTTGATAAGCCCTGAGAAGATTCTGCAATTCGGCGAAGGCCGGAATGCCCTTGTGGTGGCCATCAATTGCAAAGGCACCAGCTTGCGCTCTTGCGCGGTACGCCTCGAACGCGCCAGCGGTCCAGTGGTTGATGCCCGAACCTTGGCCACGCAACCGAAGCTGGAACGCTTGGCCATATTTTCCCAAATCATGCAATAGGCCCACCCGGTAAGCGTCATCCTCGCTGCCGAACGGTACCGCAAACTCGCTGGCTTTCTGTGCGACGTTGACTAGATGAGTGGAAAGTGGCTGCCAGCCGATTTGTTCATCAGCCAAGTCCGTGAGACGTGGCTTGACGGTGGTCTGCTGGCCGTTCTTTAGCGTGTAAAGCGTTCGGCCTTTTTCGTCCTCAGCAGTATGGGCGTAGAACTTCATCAATTTCTCATCGGGATGACGTGGTTCTCGGTCGCGCACGGGGCGCTGCCGTCGCGGAACCAGCCTTCGCCACCACAGAGTGGCTTCGGCCCGGCAGGCGGCCCGACGTAGTCCGGCACGGCGCAGGAAGAATTGGTTCGTTGGTTGTGCCAGCGCCTCCCGTCACCCAGCCTTCGGCCACCCTCTCCCGCAAACAGCGCGGGCGAGGGACGCCAGCCCAGGCAGGGCGTGTAGAACCAGCGGCC
>VHCZ01000335.1 GCA_016871535.1 Verrucomicrobiota bacterium | reverse complement strand
CCATGTTCCTCGCCTAAATCTTCAAAACCATCCTTGCGATGCGGCCAGTTCGGGGCGTGCCAACGTCGCGGTTCAATAGATTTCGTATTGAATCGCGTCTATCGAAAATGCCACGCCCACCGGCTCAAGACTCGTTTTCAAAATCCTTAGGCGAGGATTTGGGTCCCCTCAGCTCGGTTGACGGTGCCGGGCCAAGAGTCTAGTGTCGTGGCATGACGGAACTGGTCGAAGCGCTCGTCAAATCTCCGCGCCTGCCGGGCTATGTGGAGGAGCTGCAGCAGTTGCTCGCCAAAGAAAACGCCCAACGAGAACGCTTTTACGAGGAGTTGACGGAAGACATCAAAGCGGAATTTATCAACGGGGAGGTTATTGTGCAGTCACCCGCCAAATACGAACACACCAACGCGGTTAAGTTGCTTCTTACTTTGTTGCACGCTCATGTTGAGCGCCACCAACTCGGCTTTGTCGCGGCGGAGAAAGTTCTCGTTTGCCTGCCGCGAAACGATTACGAACCCGACATTTGCTTCTTCGGCAAACTCAAGGCAGCTCAGCTTCAGCGTGGTCAAATGAGATTTCCCGCGCCGGATTTCATCGCGGAAGTGCTCTCCGAATCCACGGAAGCCAGAGATCGCGGCCTCAAATTCGAGGATTATGCCGCCAAAGGCGTCGGTGAATACTGGCTGGTTGATCCGGCAAAGGAGCAGGTGGAACGGTTTCTTCTCGAACGAGGCCGCTTTGAAGCCAGGGGCCAGTACGCCAATGGCATGGTTCGGAGCGAGATCGTCAGCGGGTGTGAAATCCCCGTGCGCGCGATCTTCGATGCCCGGCTTAACCTCACGGCACTGACGAGCATCGTTTCTTCGTAGGCCAGCTTCAAGCCCTCTTCTGTGTGCTGCACACCTGGAAAACCGCCACCGCGCTGCTGTTTGGAACAGGAATCCTCGCAACGACGGCTGCGCCATTGCCGGCGGATGAACTCTGGCGGACCCGCGTCGAACCGTTGCTGGAGCGGCATTGCTTCAAATGCCACGGCGGCGTTCAGCAAAAGGCCGATCTCGACCTCCGTTCGATCGAGACCATTCTTCGCGGCGGCGAGAACGGCCCGGCGCTCATTCCGGGCCAGCCCGAACAAAGCCACCTTTACCAATTCGTCCTGCCCGGCGCCGATCCACACATGCCGCTCGACGAGAAGAAACAGTTGAGCCGCGAAGACCTCGCGCTCCTCAAAACCTGGATTCAAACCCTCCCGCCGATGGAGCGGCTGCTCGGCGGCGGCCCGGCTACAAACGCGGCTTGGGCGGGCCAATACATCGCCAGGCTCAAGGAATCCCAAAGGCCCGCCTGGACGCCGCCGGCGCGGTTGACCCCAAGCGAGATTATCGACCAGTTTGTCGCCCGCGGCTGGAAAGAGCGGAACGTCAAACCCGGTTCGCTCTGTGAAGACCAAACTTTCGTCCGCCGAATTTATCTGGATCTGGCCGGGCGCATCCCCACACCTGCCGAAGCGGATGCGTTTCTCGCGGATCGACGCCGAGACCGGCGCGTTCGGCTCGTGGCCACGCTGCTGGCGGGAGACGATTTCCCGCGCCACCTGCGCGACATTTTCGATGTCGTGCTGATGGAACGGCGCCTGGAGCCGCTGGAGAATCAACGCCGCGACCGGCAGACACCGCGCCGCGACGATCGCTGGTTTCACTACCTGGAAGACGCGTTTCGCGCGAATCGTCCGTGGAACGAGATTGTCCGCGACCTGATTCTGGCGCGCCCCGCCGAAGAGACGGACCGTGGCGCAGTGTGGTTTCTCTACGAGCGCAACAACAATTATCAAGCGATGGCGGAAGCCGTCGCGCCCGTCGCCTTCGGCGTCCAATTCAAGTGCGCCCAGTGCCACAACGATCCGCTGGCGTGGGAAATCGAGCAGCGCCATTACTGGGGACTCGTCGCGGCGTTCAATCGCAGCAAAAACGTGGACGTGGCGGAGGGAATCGGCGTGGCGGAATCGGCCATCGGCGGTTTCATCAATTTTCAAAACTTGAAGAAGGAATCTCAACCGGCCCGGCTGGCGTTTCTGAATGGCGCCTCTGTCGAAGAGAAGAGACCCGCAGAGGGCGAGAAAGAGACGGACGCGCCGGATTTCTATCTCGTGCCGCCGCCCAAAGAGAAGGAGAAGCCGGCGCGGCCGAGCGTGCCGAAGTTTTCACGCCGCGCAGCGCTGGCCGACGCGTTGACACGGGAGAATCCCCTGCTGGCGCGGGCGTTCGTGAATCGGATTTGGGCGCTGCTCATGGGCCGGGGCCTGGTTCATCCGGTGGATCAAATGACGGCGCGGAATCGAGCGAGCCATCCGGACTTGCTGGATTGGCTGGCGCAAGATTTCGAGCGCAGCGGATATGACATCAAGGGACTTCTTCGGAACATCGTCTTGACTCGCACGTATCAGCTCGATTCGCGTCCGCGCGGAAAAAGCGCGCCGCCCCCAGAAGCCTTCGCTCGCGGACTGGAGAAGCCGCTCTCCGCCGAACAACTCTACCATCATTCGCTCGATGAAAACCAAGCCGAACGAGCATTTCCAGGCCATCGACTTGCTCAACCGCGGCGCCGAACCTCGCGAGCCGTTCGTGCGGCCGACGCTCGGTTCCGTCCTCGCGCAACAGCTCGGTCACCTGGACAATCCGATCCCGAACTTCGTTCTGCTCGATCCGTGCCCGGAGGGAAATGAATTCAAGAAATTCAAGGCGGGCAACTGGGCGGGCTGGCTCGGCGCCCCATACGCGCCTGTTCGCGCCGGCGGTGAATTCAAGATCCCCGACGTTCAGCGCGTGGCCGACCTCACGACGGAAGACTTTGAAGAGCGCGAAGCGTTGCGCCGCTTTCTCACGAAGAAGTTCGAGAACGAACGGAAAAGCGCCGCCGCAGCTTCCCAAAACGCCGCGTTCGCCCGCGTCCAAGGATTGATGACCTGCGCGGACTTGTTCGATCTGGAGAAGCTGCCCGCGAAGGACAAGGAACGCTATGGACCGGGCACGTTCGGGTTGCACACCCTTCTTGCGCGGCATCTGGTCGAAAACGGCGCCCCGTTCGTGATGGTGGCAAACGGCATGACCTGGGATTGCCATGTCTTCCAGCACGAGATTTACCAGATGCTCGTGCCAGAACTGGATCAGGTCATCTACCATTTGATCACCGATCTCGAACAGCGCGGTCTGCTCGAACGCACGCTGGTGGTGATGATGGGGGAATTCGGCCGCACGCCTTGGCTCAATGCCAGCCGGGGCCGCGATCATTATCCGGACGCGTGGAGCCTGGCGCTCGCGGGCCACGGCATCAAACGCGGCGTCGTGGTTGGCGCCACGGATGACGACGGGGTCGAGGTCACGGAGAAACCGTTCAACGAAAAAAATCTTTTCGCGACGATTTTCACCGCGCTCGGCATCGATCCGCATGCCGAGTACGACATCCCGAACCTGGCGACGTTTTATCGGGTGGAAGAGCGCGCCAAGCCCATTGAGGAGGTGCTGGCATGAACTCAGGGGACGACAAACCCAAATCCGAAGGCGAGGCCACGCTGTTGAAGGCCGAGCCAGTCAAAGAGCACAAGTTGCCGACTGCGGTCCTCGCGCTCGACGCGGCGAGCGATGGGCGCCAGCTCTTTGCGGCGTGCTTCGACGGAGGGGTTTACCAGGTGGACGTCGACACGGGGAACTTTGAACGCCTCCTGAAGCACGACAGTTACGCTTCCGGTGTGTGGCATTTGCCCACGAGCCAGCTCTTGATTTCGGCGGGATACGATGGGGTGTTGCATTGGTTCGATCTCGCGAGCCGCAAGCCGGTCCGCCAAGTCCGGGCTCACCGGTTTTGGTCCTGGCAAATGGCGGTGTCACCCGATGAAAGACTCGTGGCCTCGGTCACGGGGCAGTACCTCGCCGGCGGATACAAGTACGAGCCGGGACCCGAACAAGAGCCGTCCGTTCGCGTGTTCGATGTTCAGACCGGTGAATTGCGGCGCAGCGTTTCGCTCGGACCGTCGGTGTTGTCGCTGGCGTTCAGTCCGGACAGCCGATGCGTCGCGGCAGCCAACATGATGGGCGATGTCCGGGTCTGGGATTTGACCCGCGGCGAGCTGGCGGCGGCGTGGGCGACGCCGGATTTCACCAGTTGGGGAATCATCAAAAGCCATCATTACTGTGGCGGGATTTTCGCCATGGCCTTCACCCCGGACGGCCACGAACTGTTCGTTTGCGGCATGGGGCCCATGCGCGACCCGATGGCCGGCAACGGCAAACAAACCTGGCAGCGATTCGCCTGGCGCGAAAATCCGCCGCGCAAGACGGGGGAGATTGAGGACGGCGATCGAGGCAACGGTTTGATGGAAACGATCGAGTTTCACCCGTCCCAAAAGTGCTTTTTCATGGCGGGGCGGCTGGCTCAAGGGAAATGGAACGCGGCTTTATTCGATTCCAGTTCCGGCAAACTGCTCCACGGACTCGACACGAAAATGCGCGTCACCAGCGCCGCGTTCAGCGCGGACGGCGCGCGCCTGTTCCTGGCCGGCGCGGTCGGGCAACAGAAGAAGAAGGACGGCAAGCTCCCGGAATTCGGACGGATCAAGGCCTTCCACTGCGCGGCCTGACTTCGGTTTGGAGACGCCAGCTCATGAACACCTCTCTTTCCACTGCCACGCGGCTGTGCTGGTCTGCCCTCGGTTTGGTATTTGCGATGGGCTGCGGCCAGCAGGGTGAAAGTCCATCGACGGGCCCGGACGCCGACGCCAGCCGGGTCCGGCTTTCGCTCAAGACCAAAGGCACGATCGGCTTGTCGGTGTTGACGCTCACCAATCCCTTCTTCAAAGAGATCGCCGACAGCATGACGGCCGAGGCGCGTCAGGCCGGTTACGACGTGCTCGTGGTCAGCGGCGAGTTCGACGTCGCGAGACAGCAGAATCAGGTCAAGGATTTCATCGTCAAAAAGGTCGCGGCCATTGTCCTGACCCCGTGCGATTCCAAGTCGATCGGGCCGGCAATCCAGGAAGCGAATGCCGCGGGCATCCCGGTTTTCACGGCGGATATCGCGTGCCTGGCGCCCGGGGCCAAAGTCGTCTCGCACATCGCCACGGACAATTACAGCGGCGGCAAGGAGGCCGCCGGGGCGATCATTGAAGCGCTCGGAGAATCCGGCGGCAAAATCGCGATCCTCGACCACAAGATCGTTGAATCGTGCATCCTGCGCGTTCAAGGGTTCAAAGAAGTGATCGGCCAGCACAATGCTGGAGGCGCCCGCGGCAAGATCCAAATTGTCGCCGAACTGCCGAGCGGCGGCGTGAAAGATCAAGGCTACAAAGCCGCCGAAGATCTGCTCCAGGCGCATCCCGACGTCGCCGGCATATTCGCCATCAACGATCCGAGCGCGCTGGGCGCCCGGGCCGCTTTGGAGAAAGCGGGCAAGGCCGATCAAACCAAGCTCGTCGGGTTCGATGGTCAGCCGGAAGGCAAACAAGCGATCAAGGAAGGAAAAATCTACGCCGATCCCATCCAGTTCCCGGACAAGATTGGCGTCGAGACGGTGCGAGCGATCTTGAAGCATTTCGCGGGGGAACCCGTGCCGGCGCAGTTGTTGATCCCCACCGGGCTCTATCGCAAAGCCGATGCGGAAAAAGATCCGGCGTTGAAGTGAGAAAGCGCCTCGCCGTGATGACTTGCACAGACCCTAAGTGGTCCGTTTCGTAAATACGCTCACGTTCGTTGCGCCCAATTTGGCCTGGGGCAAGGCGCGACGAGCGAGCATCCCCCGCCAGTGGGGCTGTGACCGAGGAGCAACGCAGCCCCAGGCAAAATTC
>VHCZ01000334.1 GCA_016871535.1 Verrucomicrobiota bacterium | reverse complement strand
CAGGCTGCTTCCGCGCACTCTCCGGAGTCGAGCGTTGAAGCGGCCTAAAGGCCACGGTCCGGAGGAACGGTTCATGGGAAGTTTCCACGGCCAAGAAACCTGCACGCCCAACTTTGAACTTTGAACTTTGAACTTTGAACTCGAAACTCGAAACTCGAAACTCGAAACCCATCGAAAATCTTTACGCTCTCGTATTCCCAGGATGACTCCTCGCGAACTTCCATCCCCTCTGATCAAACCGGCGTGCGACCCGGCGCTCTGGCCGCTTGATCCGAACCTCATCTTTCTGAATCACGGATCGTTCGGCAGTTGTCCGCGCGCCGTCTTGGAGTTCCAGCGCGAAATCCAGAACCGTCTGGAGCGCCAGCCCGTGCAATTCTTCGTGCGCGATCTGGAGGGGTTGCTGGATCAAGCCCGAAGCCGGTTGGCCGAATTCCTCGGCGCGGACCCCGCGGATCTCGTCTTCGTTTCCAATGCGACCTCAGGCGTGAATACGGTGTTGCGATCACTCCAGTTCGAGCCAGGTGATGAGCTCCTGGTAACGAACCACGAATACAACGCCTGCCGCAACGCGCTGAATTTTGCCGCCGAACGATCCGGCGCCCGCGTCATCGTGGCCACCGTGCCTTTTCCCGTGCAACGTCCGGAGCAAGTCGTCGAGAGCATCCTGGGGCGCGTCACACCGCGCACGAGATTGGCCTTGCTCGACCACGTGAGCAGCCAGACCGGGTTGGTGTTTCCGATCGAGCAGCTCGTGACCAAGCTGGCGGAGCGCGGAATCGAAACTTTGATCGATGGCGCCCATGCGCCGGGAATGATTCCGCTGAATCTCCGTTCTATCGGCGCGGCCTGTTACACAGGCAACTGCCACAAATGGCTCTGTGCTCCAAAGGGCGCGGGCTTTCTCTGGGTCCGGCGCGGCCTGCAAAAGGTGATTCGGCCACTCTCCATCAGTCACGGCGCGAATTCATCGCGAACGGATCGCTCGCGCTTCCTGATCGAATTTGGCTGGACCGGCACATGGGATCCTTCGCCGTTCTTGTCGGTGCCTGAAGCGGTGCGCTGCGTGGGAGACCTTTTGCCCGGCGGATGGCCCGAAGTGATGAAGCGGAACCGCGAACTTGTCCTGGACGCGCGAAGGATCCTCTGCCGCGCGCTTAACATCGAATCTCCGTGTCCGGACGAAATGGTTGGATCGCTGGCTTCCTTCCCCATTCCCGACGCGGCCGGTGCCCAGCCGCCGCGCTCGCCTCTTTATTCCGATTCAGACCAGGACAAACTCCGCCTCGAGCACGCAATCGAGGTCCCGATCATTCCCTGGCCGGCGCCGCCGAAGCGATTGCTGCGCGTTTCGGCACAACTCTACAATTCACTCCCGCAATATCAGCGCCTCGCCGAAGCTTTGGCTCGGATATTTCCCGCTGCTTCATCGCCGCAGAAGCATGCCGGGGATCCTTTGATGCGGTAGGGCTGCGCTGCCGTCGCAGCCTTGGGAGCGCCTGGCATCCCTGCCGGCGCGGTGGATGGCGATGCTGGCCAAACCTGCCTTGGTTTTTCGCGTGTTTCGTGGGGATCCAACGTGCCTTACGAACCTGCTTACGGCCCTTGAACCCGGTAGGGCGAGTCCGTCCCCGGCGAGCCGCTCGACGTGCGTGGAACACGTCCGACGCGGCTCGCTGCGGCCAGGCTCGCCCTACCAAGTTCATGGGAAGAACTGCCCGAATCCAGGCTCGGCTGAATCCCTCTCTTGTTACTATGAGAGGGCCAGGAGCAGCGCCATCCCCACGACCGTCGTCAGAATCGTGACGGGAATGCCGAATTTGGCGTAGTCCCAGAAGCCGATCTCCACTTGGCCGCGGGCAGATTCCACAACGATGATGTTGGCGACCGATCCCAGGATGGTGAGGTTTCCGGCGTAAGTCGTCGCCAGCGCCAGCACTTTCCACATCAATTCCGGTTGCGCGAAATTGTTGATCCACTTTCCGGCCACAAGAACGAACGGGACGTTGGAAAAAATATTTGAGCCGAGCGCCGAGAACCAGGCCAGATTCCAGGCCTGCGCCGTCGAGCTCACTCCGAAAATTCCGCGCACCCGCTCGTAGATTTGCTCCGGCAATCCTGTCCCGTTGAGCGCCTCGACAACAACGAACAGCGCCGCGAAGAAGACCAGGAGGTGCCAGTCTACGAGTTTCAGCACCTCATGCGTGTCCCGTCGCGCCAGAACCATGATCAGCGCGCCTCCCGCCAGCGCGGTCCACGCCAAATTGAGGCCGGCGACAAATCCGGCAAAGACTAGCGCCAGCACGGCGAAAGCCAGGGCCAGCAACCCGCGATTCACCGGCCGTGCGCCTTCCTGCGGCCGGTGGATCACTGCCCCGTCCAAGACGCTGCGGAACCCGATTCGAAGCACCGCGTACTGGATGACCAGTCCGACGATCGCCACCGGGACGAGCGCCAGTGAGAAGCGCACGAACGGAATGCGGGAAAGGTGGCCGATAATCATGTTTTGCGGATTTCCCACCAGCGTCGCCACGCTGCCGAGATTGGCACTCATCGAGAGCGCCAGCAGATACGGAGCAAGCGGGAGCTTCCCGCGCACCATCACCGCCACGACGAGCGGCGTCAGCATCAAACAAATCGTGTCATTGACCAGCAGCGCCGAGAGAATCCCGGACGCCAGGATCAAATAAAGGAGCAAGGACTGAGGAGTTTCAGCTTTGCGCAAGATCCAGTCCGCCGCCCAATCGAAAAAGCCGGCCAGGAAAAGGTAAGCGGAAATCAGCATCATCCCCAGCAGCAGGACGAGCGTGTCGTAATCGACGGCCCGATATGCTTGCTCCGGCGTCATGACCCCGGCGGCCACCATCAACACCGATCCGAGCAGCGCCGCGGCGGGCCGGTTCAGCGGCAGAATCTTGAGCCGCCGTCCGCTGATCAGGACGTAAGTGAAGCCGAAGATCAGGATGGCGAGGATTTCTTTGTTCATACGCGTGGCTGCGCGGCCAGAGAAAATCGAAATTGCAGGTGAGTCAAGCTGGAGGGTTGAAGCGTGCCGTCCGATTCTTCGTGCAGCGCGCTGGCGAGGTCGCTGGAAAGGCCATCCGTGGTGCGGTAAACGGTCATGCGTGGGTGCGCCCTCGTTTGGGAGGGTCTGCGACAAAGGCGCGAAAACGCGAAAACAGTTCGGGGGGAGAAGCCCTGGCGACCGCGATTGGCGTTTCTCGCACTCCTGGGACAGAGCAGGAGCCAACTTCGACAACGCACATCGAACCTCGAACTTTGAACCTTGAACCTTGAACCTTGAACTTTGGCTCACCCCACCCGGTTCGCCCGCCAGAGCAGGACGGCGCCGACGGCTTGGAACAAGAAGTTCGGCAGCCAGAGAATCAGGTGCGGCGCGAACTCCGGACGCGCCTGCCACGCTTGTCCCAGCACAAAGAAGCTGTAGTAAATCAACACGAGAATCAGCGCCAGGGCCACGCCGACAGATGTTTCCCGGCGGTGCGCGCGAATGCCCAGCGGGATGCCGATCAAGGCGAACCCCAGGCTGGCGAAGGAGAAAGCAATCTGCCGGTGCAGTTGCACGATGGCCGGAGTCGTGTCCACGCCTTGGGTTTCCAACTTGTGAACTTCCGAGCGCAATTGCGAAAAACTCAGCTCGCTCAACTTCGGTTTTCGCTGCGTTTGCGCATCGCGTTTGAGGTCGAGCGGCTCGGGCTCGAACGAATCCTGAAGCAAGGATTTCCACTCGTGTTGCGCAGATTTGCTTTCCGGAAAAGGCGAGGTCCTCCACAAAGGCTTAAGCAGTCTTCGATGCGCGACGCCGTTCGCGTCCGTGACCGTTTCGTCTTCCAGGGGCAGCGAGTCCTTGGGCTGCTTTTCGCGGGAGATTCGTTGTTCGACGATGGTGTTCTCCAGGAGCAACCGCATTTTGGCCGCCGCCTGGTCCACGATGATCTTGCCGCGTTCAGCGCTGACGCGCGTGACGATTTGGTCGCCTTCGATCCGGTAAAACCGGACGTCACGCAGGTCGTTGCCTTCGCGTTTGCGGACGTAAATGATGCAGCCGGGGATATCATCCACAAAGCGATCCTCGGGCAGGTGCATCGAAGATTGCTCCACGCCCGCACGGAAGAGCAGGTTCTTGTAAGCCACGCGGCACTGGGGCGCGATTTCCAGATTCATGAGGCCGCAAATCACACTCATTCCTGCGCTCAGGAGAAGAATGGGGGTGATGAGCGAAACCAGGCTGACCCCGCCGGCGCGCACGGCGGTCAATTCCTGATCCGCGCTGAAACGGCCAAACACCAGCAACGTGGCCGTGAGCATCCCCATCGGCAGCGCGAACGCCAGCACAAACGGGATCAGCAACGCGACGGCCTGGAGCACCAGGCCCGGCGTGGCCTGGCGATTGACCAGCAGCGCCAGGATTTCTTTCAGAACACTCCCCAGCAGCAACACGAACGTGAACACCGCGACCGTCATGAGCAAGGTCGAAACAACCTGGCGCGTGAGGTAGAGGTGCAGCGTCTTCAAGTTTCGAGTTTCAAGTTTCGAGTTTCAGGTTCCAAATCTTCCAGTGCGGTTGTCCGCACTTCTGTTTTTGTAGCGCAGAGTTGCACTCTGCCGTATCGCCGATTTGCAATCGGCAGCGCGCCGCTAGTTCTTGGCGCAACTGGCCCACCGACGTCCCGCAGGATGCAATCCGATGCAGCAGATTTCAAATCTGCGCTACGGGACGCCGACAACTCGTGGATGCGCTGCAAGTCTTCCGTCCGGTTGAACTTGGAACTCGAAGCCGGGAACTGCTTACGCGCGCAGCGATTTCCAAGGCTCCTGATCGCCCACTTCGACGGTGATCGGCTCGCCGCTGCTCGCTGGCGAGAGCACCGCGAGAAAGTCGAGCAATGTCCCGCCGGTGTTGTAAGTGCCGTGAATGACGCCGGCGGGCAAGTAAAGGGAGTCGCCCGGCCGCATGATCCTCTTTTCCTTCTCCACCCACTGCTCCGCCGTGCCGGACAGGACGTAGAGGATTTCTTCCATCTTCGGGTGAAAGTGGAATTTGTGCGCCTGGCCCGGATGCAAATGGGCGCGGACGAAAAGGAGATCGGTATGCTTCACCATGCCGGGCTTGCAGTACCAGTGATGAATGCGTCCAGGGACCTCCTCGCGCTCGGTTTCGTCGAAGGAGACAAAGCGCCACGTGAACTTCGATGGGTCGGGCATGCGCGCCAGTCTTGAGCGGAATGATTCTCCGTCAAGAATGAAATGCCGCGCGCGGAGTCGAGCGAGCTATCAACACAAAACAGATAACCGCGGATAGCGCGGATGGCCGCGGATAAACACGCCGATCTCCTCATCGAACTCTCCGCGGAATCTGCGATCTCCGCGGTTTCTCGGTTACCGGAGAAGGCCTGGATTCGGCCCTCCTTTGCCAAAGCGCAACGCTGCCGTGAGTTATGTGGCTCCTTTGAGGGAGCGCACGACTCGCTTCCAGTGCAATCGTGCAAATTTGAAATTCAGCAGAATGGCCAATTCCAATCCCGTGATCGCCAAGTAACCCAGCATCTTCGCGAGATGATCGTCCGCGAATGCCGAAATCACCTTCGGATCGACAATGACTTTGCCGTCCACGATCAGGTCTGGGATGAGCGTTCCGACGAGTTGCCCGCGATACCGCACGGGAAATCGCTTCTGTTGCTCGATCTGGAAACCCAGGCCGCGCAGTTCGATCACCAGCGCGTTTTCATAGATCTTCTCGTCGAGTTCTGGCCGCAGTTCGTTCAAGACCTTCATCGCTGCACCGAGAATTTGCCGAGTTAGAGCGTGTCCGAAAATTCCGCGGGGTCCTGTTTTCGCGCCAAAGGCCGGATGGCGAGGCGCGACGAAGGAGAATATCCTCC
>VHCZ01000333.1 GCA_016871535.1 Verrucomicrobiota bacterium | reverse complement strand
CTTAAGGTCAGCCGCCCTGGTCAGCGATCCGCGGCTCTCGTGGCTTTCGACTCAGCACGGACCGCCTGGGGCACCTGATTCAACGTATAGACTCCGGTGGAGTGGACGAGATGCTCACCGCCCGCGTTTCTGATGCCAGTCGCTGAAATGGAGTAAACTCGGCCAGGAACTAACGGTTCGGTCGTCAAATCCACGATGCGATCGTTGTCGGCCAGTTCGACTCGTTTGATTTGCACCGGCGTGCGGTCCAGTTCCGGCGAACCGTACGCGCCCGTGAACTCGTACCGGTAGTGTTCGATCGAATATGACCCGGTTTGCAATGCCGTTGCGGGCGCTGCCGGTTGCGTAAGCCGCAGCCGGAATCCGGAGGCGAGGGCGTGAATCGATTGAATCTCAAACGGTGTCGCTCCCGTGAAGTCGATTCGGAACAAGGCCCCGCGATCCGGCTGAGCCATCCAGGCCGGTTGAGTGATCGAACCCACGTAAAGCCGGCCTTTCGGATCAAACGCCAGCGCGAGCGGCCCCACCAAGCCGCGGCCCCAAAAGGAAAAGCATGCGCCTTGATAAACGCCATTGATCTTCTCCACGTTCGCCCGAATGATCGCGCCGCCGTGCATGAGTTCGGCCATGAAAAACTGGCCGCCAAACGGGCCGAAGTTGCCGTCCGGACTGTAAGCGATTCCGTTGATCGATTTGGCCCAGGCGTACGGAACCCAAATCGCCGTTTCGCCCGGCGTCCGTTTCGTAACTTCCGGCCGCGCCGAATTCGGATAGCCGTAGAATCGGTCCTCCACGACGTGACAGAGCTTGTTGGCGGGCACCCATTCGCCCTGATTGTCGCTGAAGAAAACTTCACCGCCCGGTCCATTCGCCCATCCGACGGCGTTCCGCAATCCGAACGCGATCTCCGTGAAACTCGCCTGGCCGCGCTCCAGCGCCAGACTCAACACGCCGCCCATTCCCGGCAAATTTCGGTCATCGGCGTGGGGCGCAAAGCTTAGGACAAAACTTCCCGTCCGATCCCGAACCAGCCCATAAGCCCAGTCGTATTTGTTGCCTGTGCTGTGCGGCAGAGCAGCAACCCGGTCAAATCGGTCGGCTACTCCGTCGTGATCCACGTCCACAATTCGAGTGAGATTCCGCCTGTGGAGCAAGTACAGGGCGTCACCCTCGTGGAGCATCGCGTAAGCATCCTGAAATAAGCCGCGGGCATAGTCTTTGAACACGGCTTCAGTGCCGTCTTCCTCGGGATCATGCAGGGCGAATATCTCTCCCAGCTTCAAAGAGGCAACGAAGAGATGTCCACTCTTCGGATCAACTGCGAGCGCGGAAGGCATGATGCGGTCTTCACCGTTCAAGGTTTTTGGGATCGCGTATCGAATGGCGCGATAGCCGGGGCGTTCAAGTGCGCCCGGTACTTCCGCTTCGCGAGCATCGCGACTTCTGTGAAAGGTAGATTCGTTGATGGAAGAGGTCTTGGTTCGGCTCAAATCCGGCAGTTCGTATGTGAAGCTGCCGGACCACGATTTGGCGCCTGAATCCGGAACCCCAGAAATGGTCAGCATGTTCCCGTCGGCCTGCACGCGTGCCTGGCCCTGCAAATTTGTCCAGCCATTCGCAGCGGCAACGCTCGGTGAAGTTCGATCAGCGGTCTCCCCCAAACTCAGGCTTGCTTTGATCCGGACCGAACCATCCGCCGGAATGTTCGCCACGCGCCATTCGCGCCGCAATCGCCGGTCGGCGCCGGTAGAATCCATCCGCAACAACTCTTCAACTTGGACTGCATGCGAATCCTCGATCGTTCGAAATCGGAGCCTGGCGCCGTCCGCAAGTCGGTCGTAGCCCAGAAACTCCAGCCCTTCTCCAACCGCGTCGCCCTTCGCATCCATCAATTGAAACGCCGGCCTAGCCGCGAGCTCGACAACGTTCGACGCGTTCGAGAGCGAAAAGCTTCGCCAGCCATTCGGGTTTCTCAGGATTTGCGAACCGCTCCGCACGCTATGCAGCGTCGTGTTGCCGAGGTCGTACACGATCAGATCGTGGCTCCCGAACTGGACACACAGACTTTCGATCATTTCCCCACCGCCGATTCGAATCGGAATTTGGGCGATGAGCGGCGGCTCTCCGGCGGCCGGCGCGTGCACGGGGATCTGTGGGCGCGGCTGCGGACTCGGAGCATTCGTTCCCAGCGAAAGAAAGGACCAGATCGCGTCCATTTGCCGGCGTGCATCTCCGTTCAGCACGTTCGAAATCGGCGCCGGTTCGCCCTTCGGAAAGAAGACGGGCATCGGTGTGCCGGGATGAATTCGCGCCGGGTTTTCCAGCCAGCGATGGAACCAGTCGCGCCGGATTCGGTACGCCGCGCTCGTCAACTCCGGTCCAACCGCGCCGGGATCGACCCCGGTGAGTTCTTTGCCCGACCAGATGTGACACGAGACGCACGCGTAACCATCGAATCCGACCAGCCCGGCACCAAACATCGACAACGTCGGCTCGGAGTCCGTTTCCAAGGTTCCCTTGTTCGAGGACGAACTGACCGGCACCACCTCGCCGTCTCGCTCGGCTAACGCCTGAACAATCTGCCCGGCTTCATCGCCAAACGCGGGCATTCGGTAAGAATACCAGGAGGGCCGAACCCCTCGCACGCCGTTGCCAATAGCTTCAAGCAAATACGCGGGCGTGTATTTGGACAGCGCCTCGGTCAAGCGCGGCGTCCGCTGATACGGCAACCGCATCAGATGCGGCGTCCATAAGCTCTGGCCAACTACCTCGATGGACGGCGGCGAGTCGCCGTCGGACTGGTGGCAGACAAAGCAGCTCGAATGCTTCAAAAGCTGCTGGCGTTCGGCGAATCGCGACTCGTGCTTCTCAAATTCGGCGACCGAGGCAAAAGCAGCGATTTTTTCTCGGTCGGACTGAGAGATTGAGAAATGGGGTAAATGGCCAGAGCCAAGGCACCCGGACTCCGAATTTCTGGCTAGCTCAGTCAGCCGGAGCAGAGTTGGAACGGTGTCGATTCCTTCAACGCCAGGATGACAGGCCGCGCAGGCTTTTCGGCGGACCAGCGCCGCGCCAGTGGCCGCAGGGTCTTCAGCGGCGCCGGTGCTTTCCGCGATCGCCTTGATCTCGTCGGCACGGGGTGGTTCATCATCGCTTCGCTGCCGCACCGCGGGTTTCGACCACATCAACAAATAGGCCGCGATGTCACGGGCGGTTCGCGGTTCCAACGGCAAGCGAGGCATCCGGCCATCCGGGTAGCGCGTGCGCGGGGCAGCCAGGAATTCCGCCAACTGCGCGGCGGTGAATCGATCCGCGAGATTCACGAAAGGCGTTCGCGTGGTTCGTTCCGAGACGGTGGCGTTTTCGTCCACGGTGGTGGGAGATGCCGGTTCTCCCGGTTCGGGCAAGTGATGGCACGCCGCGCAACCCAATCCGACAAACGCCTGCCGGCCGGCTCGATGGTCTCCAGCATCACGTGGGTTTCCTTGCGGAATCTCGGACGCGCCGCGCAAAAGAAAATCAGCGATTAACGAAGCCTCGATGAAACCGCGGCGGTCCGCGGTGAACAATCGCGGCATGCGCGCATGACCGCGGAGTTCCCCAGGACTCCGCAGCCAGGCGACCAACCAGTCGCGCCTAACCCGGCTCGCGAGTTTTTCCAGGGAAGGACCGGGCGGCGTGCCGGCCACGCTTGGGAATGCTTCCGTATGACACTGGACGCAGCCGAACTGCCGAACCAATTCACGGCCTTCTTCCATTTTCTCCTGCGCTTGAAATCCGGGCGGAACGGCGCTCGATGCGTGGCGCAATCTCGACGCGGCCAACGGTTCGGCTGAGAAGCTCTCCCCTTCCCACCAGATTTGAATGCGCGCCGGCGCGTTTGCGAGCGACCGGTATTGGATTTCCAACGGGTAAGTTCCCTGGGCGCGTTTCAAGATCGCGGTGGATTCGATTCTCCGCCTCGCCTCGGCGCTGCGCACATCGAAGATATTCACGCCGTCGATGACCATTCTGAGCTCACCGCTGAGGAAGGCGAAGAACCGAATCGAATCGTCCTCTTTCAACGCGAGTTGACCGCGCCAAACCACTCCAAACGCCCCCGGAGGAATCCGAGGATGCGGGCTGGACGCACTCCAGTTGAAGGCTGGCTTAGGGTCCACTCGGAGGAGCGGGGGTGCGCCGGGCGGTGGATTCAAGGACTGATATTCAGCCAGCAGGCCCGGGCGAGTTTCGGTCGCCGAACTGGCCGAGCCGAGTTGCCCGAAACAAAAGGCAATTGCAGACGCAAGTGAGGAGGAACGGAGCAGCACAAGTCGTCAAAGTAGGGCAGGCTTCCAGCCTGCCCATCAAGGCGTATCAGAGGAAACCCAGTCGGGCAAGCGGCAGCAGGATGCCTGCCCTACTCTTGAGAGCCTGTCTGAAAATTGTCTTCTGGGTGGAACAGGCCACCGGCCTGTTGCGGCGGGCTACCAGTCCGCCGGGCCTTTTGGCGGCAGGTTGCCGCCAAACACGGGCTGGTAGCCCGTTCCACCCATTTTTCAGACAGGCTCTGAGGAACTCTTTTCCGCAGGTTTGGGGTTATCGCTTCACCAAACGGTAGAGCCTGGCGCCAGCCTGGGCGCTCAACGAGAGCTAACGACGTACCTCCCTTGAGGGACTTGAGGAAAGGAGAATCCCTGTCATCAAATTGGCACTGCGCCCGAGCGGCGGTGGCGCATTAGTGTGGATTCGCGCCCGCCAGTCGTTCATTCTCTCTCGATGACATTCAAGATTGCAGTTTTGCCGGGCGACGGCATCGGCGCGGATGTCATCGCCGAAGGCGTTAAAGCGCTCCGCGCCGTCGAATCGCGTCTCAAGGAAGTGAAGTTTGAGTTGGAAGAATTCTCGGTCGGCGCCGGGGAATACCTTCGCAACGGCGATCCGTTGCCGGCAGCCACGCTTGCCCGTTGCCGTGAGCATCACGCCATCCTCCTTGGCGCGATGGGGCTGCCGGAGGTTCGCTGGCCGAACGGGCTTGAAATGACGCCGCAACTCGATTTGCGCGAGAAGCTCGATCTTTTCTGCGGCTTGCGTCCCATCCGCCTCTATCACGCGAACGACACGCCGCTCAAATCCTGCCGCGCTGGCGAAATTGATTTCGTCCTCTTCCGCGAAAGTTGCGAAGGCTTGTTTTCCGGACGCCTCGCCCGGAAGCCGGCTGACGATTCCGAAGCCACCGACACAATGCGGATCACCCGCAAAGGGGCGGAGCGCATTTTCCGAGCCGCCTTCCGCGAGGCTACTCGCCGCCGGGGGCTGGTCACGCTCGTGGACAAAGCGAACGTGCTGCCGTCGATGGCATTTTTTCGCCGCATTTTCGACGAAGTGAGCTGGGAATTCCCGTCCATTCGCACCGAGAAAGTCTATGTGGATGCGGCGGCGCTTTACCTGGTTCAGCGCCCGCAGCGCTTCGATGTAATCGTCACCGAGAACATGTTCGGTGACATTCTGTCCGATCTTGCGGCGGGACTCGTCGGGGGAATGGGCATAGCTCCCTCCGGCGACATCGGCGAGCGACACGCGGTGTTTCAACCATCCCACGGAACCGCGCCGGACATCGCCGGCAAGGGCATTGCGAATCCCGTGGCCACGATCCTTTCGGTTGCCCTGATGCTGGAGTGGCTGTCAAATTCAGAGACCCAACGCGGCGCGGCCAAGATTCACAAGGCTGTCGCCAAGGTTTTTGAGACCCCGGCGAACCGCACACCGGACCTTGGCGGGAAGCTTTCCACGGCGGAGATGGGTGATTTGATCGCTCGCGAAATTCTCACCGAAGAATCTTGAATCCATCTGCAGCCAATCCGCGGAGCCCGGCGCCTTCAGAGCCTGTCTGAAAATTGCGTGGGGTCCTGCGGCGAGGGATTTTGGCTGTGGCCAAGGCGGCGAGCCCGGAGCATCCCCGCAGCGGGCTGTGACGGGTGAGCCAACGCAGGCCACGGACAAAAGAC
>VHCZ01000332.1 GCA_016871535.1 Verrucomicrobiota bacterium | reverse complement strand
AGTGACCGCGCTATAGAATGCGGGATGGAAGAAGTGTTTTCGAATCAGCGAGTTGGGACGATTTCAAGCACTGAGGGCGAGGAATTTGAGCCGGTGTGTGAAAGTCAAAACCGTCCCGTCGGCGCTCTCCCCGATTTTTTTGTCGCCGCTTGCTTAGGCGAGGATTTGGGACGGAAGAAAGCCATTTACAAATTGAGCAAAGTCATGAGAATAGCGCTAATTCTGCCGCCTGGAACCGAGCGCCTCGCTTGACTTGAAATTTGAACAGCCTATGACGCGGTTATGACCCTGAAGCATTCCCCAATCGCCCCGCCCCTGCCGTCTGGTTTGCTGTTCGCCGCGCTCCTCGTCCTGTGCGAGGGGGGCGCAGCGGAACCTGCGGATCGCTTCAAGCCTGAGGATCGAAACCACTGGGCGTTCCAGCCCGTCCAACGGCCTGAGCCGAAGGCCACGCATTCGCAGTGGGTGCGAAATTCGATCGACGCTTTCATCCTGGCGGAACTGGAAGCCAAGGGAATCCAACCAGGATCGCCAGCAGACAAATTGACTTTGCTGAGACGCGCGTCGCTGGACTTGATTGGTCTGCCCCCGACTCCTGAGGAAGTAAAGGCATTCGTAACCGACCATTCGTCCGATGCTTTTGACAAGGCGGTCGAGCGGCTGTTGGCTTCGCCGCATTACGGAGAACGTTGGGCCAGGCATTGGCTGGACCTGGCGCGGTATGCCGAAAGCGAAGGCTTCAAGTCGGATGAAACCCGGCCCTATGCCTGGCGTTACCGCGATTACGTCATCAAGTCGTTCAATGACGACAAACCGTACGACCGCTTCATCAAGGAACAAATCGCCGGCGACGAGCTTTGGCCGGGCGATCCGAACGCGCGTGTCGCCACAGCTTTCAACCGGCATTACCCCGACGAAAGCAACGCGCGAAACTTGATGCAGCGGCGCCAGGAGATTCTCAATGACATCACCGACACCGTTGGCGCCGTGTTCACCGGGTTGACGTACGCGTGCGCCCGGTGCCACGATCACAAATACGATCCGATTCTCCAGGCCGATTACTACCGGCTCCAGGCTTTCTTCGCCAACACTGCGGCGGACGATTCCATGGTCCTGACTTCCAGCGAGGCCGTTCGGCGCTACCGCGAGAAGCATGCGATCTGGGAGGAGAAGACCTGCGACCTTCGCGAAGAACTGGACTGCATTGAAGAGTTGAAGCGCAAGGCGATCGTCAAGGACTTCGTGGACAAATATCCGGAAGAGATTCAGGCTGCTCTGGCCAAGCCGGAGAGCGAACGCAACGCATTCGAGTGCCAGATGGTCGCGAAGGCCAAACTTTATCTCGATCCCGCATCGCACCAGTACATCGCCAAATCGGAGAGCATCGGCAGCAGCCTCAAAGGCGACGTGAAGAAACGCTGGGACGAATTGATGGCCGAGTTGAAGAAGTTCGATGATTTGCTTCCGGACGAACTCCCGATTGGGACCGGCATGGTCGATTTGGGCGACGAAGCCCCGAAAACTTATCTGCTGAATCGCGGCGCTTACGACGCGCCCAAAGAGGAGGTCGAGCCGGGGTTCTTGACGTTGTTCGAGGCGAAGCCGGCCAAACTGGTCTCGCTGCCGGGAGGGCATTCGACCGGCCGGCGCGGGACCCTCGCGAACCTTCTCGCCGATGCCGGCAATCCCCTGACGGCGCGCGTGATGGTGAATCGCATCTGGCAATACCACTTCGGACGAGGCCTGGTGGCGACGGCGAGCGATTTCGGTTTGAAGGGGGATCGGCCGACGCACCCGCAGTTGCTCGACTGGCTGGCGAGCGAGTTCGTCCGCACCGGGTGGAGCCTCAAACAGATGCACCGGTTGATCATGACTTCGAGCACGTACCAGCAATCCTCTCGATACCGCGAAGCCGCGGCCCAAGTCGATTCCGAGAACAAATTGCTTTGGCGTTATCCAAGGCAGCGCCTGGAAGGCGAGGCGCTTCGGGATTCGGCGCTGGAAGTGGCCGGGTTGCTCAACGTGAAGATGGGCGGGCCGAGCGTCTTTCCCGAACTGCCGCAAGGCATGAGCGTCGCCGGAGGCTGGCCGGTCACGAAGAATGAGATCGAGCGGAATCGCCGCAGCATTTACGTCTTTGTCCGGCGCAACACGCGTTACCCGATTTTCGAGACCTTCGACATGCCGGACACTCATGAGACTTGCTCGCGCCGGATGGTCACAACCAGCCCGATCCAGGCGCTGACCTTGTTGAACAACAAACTGACTCTGGAGTGGGCTCAGGCATTTGCCGGACGCGTTCTGGGTCTGGCGGGCACGGATTGCGATCGGCAAATCGACGCCGCGTACCGCCTGGCTTTTTCGCGTTCCCCGGACAAGGCCGAGCAAGAGATTGCACGCCGGTTCTTTGGACGGCACCGGGAGATCCTGAGCGAACGCGCCGCAGGGAATGAGCCTTTGGCGTTGCCCACGAATTCCGCCGTGCCATGCGACTCCATGCACGCCGCTTCGCTCGTGGACTTCTGCCACATGCTCATCAACGCGAACGAATTCGTGTATCGCAACTAACTCGGACCATGCGAATCAATCTCCAACCCTTTGAACCCATTTAACCCAGTTAACCGATTTAACGATCTAACGTTGTAACGCTGTAACGCCCCGTCGCGCTGCTTATGCCTCAGATCACTCCCCACGTTCAGCCCCCCACTTCGCGCCGTGATTTCTTGTGCCGCGCCGGCTGCGGTTTCGGCGCGCTGGCGTTCGGTTACATGCTGAGTCTCGAAGGGTTGCTGGCTCGCGCGTCAGGTCTGAGGATCAATCCGCTCAGCCCTCTGGCCCCTCGCCTGCCGCATTACCCGCCGATGGCCAAATCGATCATCTGGCTTTTCATGGAAGGCGGTCCGAGCCATCTGGATTTGTTCGATCCAAAACCCACCCTGGATACGCTTGCGGGACAACCCATGCCCGCTTCCTTTGGCCGGCCTATTACTGCGATGGGCACGGCAAGCAATACCCTGATGCCGACGAAACGGAAGTTCAAACAGCACGGCCAAAGCGGCATCTGGGTTTCCGATTGGTATCCGCACGTCGCGGAGCACGCCGACGATATCGCGGTCCTGCGTTCTTGTTGGGCGAACGGGCTGAATCACGTCGGCTCGGTCACGCAGATGAACACGGGCGACATCCTCGCGGGCCGTCCTTCGCTCGGCGCCTGGGCGACCTACGGGCTGGGCAGCGCGAACCAGAATTTGCCGACCTTCGTGGTTTTAGCTGACGGCGGCGATCCCGTGGGCGGGCCGAAGCAATGGAGTTCCGGATTTTTGGCGGCCACGTTTCAGGGCACGAAGTTCCGCACCGAAGGCACGCCGATTTTTCACCTGGCCTCGCCAAAAACCGTCGGCGAGAAACAACAGCGCAGCAAACTCGATTTGCTGGCCGACCTGAATCGCCATTACGCGGCGGACAAACTGGAAGACACCGAACTGGCCACGCGGCTCAATTCGTATGAGCTCGCATACCGCATGCAAGCCGCCGCGCCCGAAGCGGTCGATCTCTCTCAGGAAACGGAAGCGACGAAGCGGCTTTATGGCATGGACGAAGAGGCCACGCGCAAGACGGGAACCAACTGCTTGCTCGCGCGCCGTCTCGTCGAACGCGGGGTTCGGTTTATCCAGCTCTATTGCGGCGGCACCAGTGGGTGGGACGCCCACAGCGACATCGAGGCGAATCACTCCAAGCATTGCAAGGAGACGGACAAGCCCATCGCCGGGCTCCTGACCGATCTCAAGGCGCGCGGCTTGCTCGACAGCACGCTCGTGGTGTGGGGCGGTGAGTTTGGCCGGACGCCTTTCAACGAAAAGGGCAACGGGCGCGATCATAACCCGTGGGGTTTCACCATGTGGTTCGCCGGCGCCGGGATCAGGGCGGGAACCGTCGTTGGAACCACGGATGAGATCGGCTTGCGGGCCGTCGAAGACCGGGCGCACGTCCACGATATCCACGCGACGATCCTCCATCTCATCGGCATGGACCACGCCCGGCTGACCTTCCTCCACAATGGCCGCGACGAGCGCCCGACGGTCAACGGCGGAGAAGTGATCCACAAGCTGTTGGCCTAGGGCTGGCGAGGAATCTCGGATCGCTCCTGCGATCTCCACGGATCGAGGATACGGGGCCTGGCGCGGACACTTTTGTAGGTTGGATTCCAGCGTCTCCCATGAAGGCTGATACACCCCGATGAACGACACCCTCGCTTTGGTTGTGACTTCGGAAAGGACCTGGCCGAACCTGGCGACGTACTGCTTCAACGAGAATTTCCTCCGCTATCGGCCGCAGTTCGATCTCGCGGTGGTTCTGAATGGTCCGAATGACGCAGCCCTCCAATCCATTGCCAAAGCATCACCCGATTTTGTTTTCGTTCGCCCGAACTACGGGCTTGATCCGGCCGACTTTGATTTCCTGTTGAAACGGATTCCACTCGATTACGAGTATTACTGCCTGTTGCACGACGACCACTGGTTCCATCCATCGGACTGGTTCCTGCAACTGCGTACCCTCGCAGCCGGACATCTCCAGGTGGACGTCTTCGGCAATCTGGTTAGATCCAATGTCCAGTATCACCCCTCCATGGACGGCTTGAGCAAACTTCTTGGCTATGACAGATACAGCCCGGACGATGTTCCATTTTTCATTCAAGGAATGGCGGGACTCTACCGGAAAGCGGCCATCAACACGCTCCTGTCCCTCGATGGAATTCCTCATCTCCATCGGAATGTGATCCCCGTGGCCTGGCTGGCAGAGCGACTGGTGACGGCGATGCTTTGGAAACGCGGCCACTCATTCATGCAGATTCCTCCAGGTTACGAGCGATTCCTGAGGCACAAAAACCACGATCCGCTCCGAGATTCCGCGTACACGCCCAGCACGCCGCGCTGATCAGACCAAAGTTGTGCAAAGTTGGGCCATCGTTACCGGTTTATAGTTGATTTCTTTGGGTACGTGATTCCGTTTTGGGAGAAGCTTTTCAAGGATTTGGGCTGGTACCAGACGCACCGGCCTTTGAAGGCGCTGGAAATCGGGTGTTTCGAGGGCCGCTCGACGACCTGGCTTCTTGATTTCGTTCTGACTTCCAAAGACTCTGAATTGTTCTCTTGCGACACATTCGAAGGGAGTCTGGAGCACAAGGACCGCGACACCTCCAACCTTGAACAACGTTTCCGGCAGAATGTCGCGGCTTCCTCCAGCCAGGCCTCTGTTCGTGTCTTTAAGGGTCCGTGCCCACTACTGTGCAGACCGTGGGATTGACGACAGATCGACCGGAGAACCGTAGCGCAGATTTTCAATCTGCTGTATCGCCGATTTCCAATCGGCAGCGCGCCGGCAAGTCCCAGCGTGCTCGGACTGGGAGACGCCCCGCAGAATACAATTCTGCGATACGGCAGAGTGCAACTCTGCGCTACAAGCTTTGTCGTCCATCCCGCGGACCAAGCACTAAGCCAGGATCATCCGCATCGGCACCAACCGGCGCTTGAAAGGGTCCAGAACCAGACGCAGGCTCTCCAGAGTCGTCGCGCCCAGTAAGGGTTCGTCCCCTTCCTCACCGAAGATCACGGGCGCCGCCCCGCCTTCTCCACGAAATTCGAAAAACGCGTCGCCGACTTGACGCACGATAGTCGTTCCGTCCGCCAGCGTGAAATCCACCGAACGGTGAGGACGAATGCCCAGGCCTCGGAGCACGGCGGCAGGCACCAGGCTATAAACTGCCCCGGAATCCACGAGGAACTTCACCTCAGCTTTTCGGCGTGATTCATGGCTTGGTTTTACGATCAATTTCTGGTGTGTGAGGGCCATACGGCGCTGGAACAATAGCCTCGACTTCCGCGTGGAGCCAAGCTTCCAGTTGTCGAGAGCGTCCTATCTCCTTAGAGCGTGTCCGAAAATTGCGCGGGGTCCTGCGGCGAGGGATTTTGGCTGTGGCCAAGGCGGCGAGGTCCGAGCATCCCCAACGCGGGCTGTAAGGACCGAGCCAACGCAGGCCACGGACAAAAG
>VHCZ01000331.1 GCA_016871535.1 Verrucomicrobiota bacterium | reverse complement strand
CGCGGATCAGCGGGCGCGGGGTGTAATACTCGCCGCCGTTGCGCCCGGCGTTGCCCATGCGCTTGATCTTCTCCTCGTAGAGCGCGCTCAGCTCGTGCTTCTCGGTCTGGGAGCGGAAGCGCAGCTCATCGACGTGGTCAATGATCTCGCGGAGGTTGTAGCCGCTGGTGATCTTGTTTTTCAGCTCTCCGAAGATCTCGCCAATCTTGTATTCGATGGTGTTCGGGCCGGCGGCGCGGTCCTTGAACTTATGGAGGTAGGGAAAGAGCTTTTGGTTGACGAAATCGCGGAGGTCATCGCCGGAGAGGGCGGTGTTGTGGTCGAGCTGGCCGGATTTGTCCTTGGGCGCGGCCCACACGTCCCAGCGGTAGGGTTTTTCGAGGAGGTAGGTGTATTTCTTCCCTTCCAGTTGCGCTTCGGTGGCGCGGTCCTGTTCAAGGCCGTCGAGGTATTTCAGGAAGAGCAGCCAGGAGGTCTGCTCGGCGTAGTCGAGCTCCGTGGCGCAGCCGGCTTCCTTGCGGAGGGCGTCGTCGATGTTGCGGAAGGCTTGTTCGAACATGGGGTGGTTAGTTCCAAGAGTGGACGGGGTGGAGGTCGCGGCGAAAGGTGTCGGCGTGTTCTTTGCCGATGTCGGCCTCGAGGCCGATGATGGCGGTTGCGGTCTCGGTGCTCGGTTTGCGGGCCATTTGCTGGCGAGCATGAAGCCGGCGGCGGCGGTTGGCGAGTTGGTTCTACGAGGGGTTGCGCGTTGTTTTCCTGCGGTCCACGGCAACGGGCCAGGTGCTTTCACGAGTTCAGTCAGCATCCCACCGGGCGGTTGTTTTCTCGCCACGACAACGGGCAGAGTTCGGCCACGCAATCCGCCATGAAGCGAATCTTCATTTTGTCCTGGTTGCTCGCGCCGCCTGGTCATGGCGGCATGGGCCCCAGCAGTCAGCCGCTACCTTCATGAAGCCCCTCGTCTCATTCGCGGCATGGCTCCTCATCACCTGCGCACAGGCTTCCGCCGCGGCGCCGAGCACGACGGAAACGCCACCGCCCGTCGCGATTTCCTACTCGTTGCCGCGCGCCGGCGAAGCGGCTCTGGTGATCGACGACTCCCACGGCCGACGAGTTCGCAACCTCTTCGCTCAGGTGCCTCGCCAAGCCGGTAACAACGCCGAACCGTGGGATTTAAAGGACGATAGCGGCGTCACGGTTCCGCCCGGCGATTATCGATGGAAGGTCGTCCCAAAAGGGGTCAGTCCCACATATTGACGCTATCCTTGTCCCAGCCGCTGCGCCGACAGCAGATTCGACAAACTCGCGCCCGTCCCCATCTGCAACCGGGCGGCAATCCACTGCAAGGTCACCTGCCTGCCGGCAGGCAGGTCGTCGTCTCCGCCCGCAACTTCACGGCCAGCTTCAACTTCGACTTGTCACCGTTCTTCCGCGCGGCCAGTTCCGCCTCCGTCCATCCCAGCTTGGCGAGCCCTTCACGCACCAGCCGCTCCGCCTTCTGCGCCGCGCTTTCCTGCAACTCCGCGCCGTAATGCGACGCCCCGCGCCGCTCCTCCACCTGCGCCAGCAACTCCTTCCGAAACGCCTCCTCACCCCAGCACCAGCCCCGCCGAATCCGCCCATACTCCTCCGGGTCGTCCTGCGCCCTCCGCTCCTCCATCACCCGCTCGAACTGCTGGCGCCCGGCCGCGCTGTCCTGCGGAATCCCCATCTCCCCCAACACCCGCTCCACCTGCCTGCCGGTAGGCAGGCCCGCAGCCACGCCGGACGCCGCCCGGGCCGCTCCAGATACGCCGGATAACTGCTCCACCGATACGCCCGCAGCGGTTCCTCCGGGCACAGCAACTTGGCCTGCCTGTCTGCCGTGCGGCACAGGCAGGCACCGGATTCAGATGCACGTATTCGCACACCGTCCGCAAATAGCCGGGACTGCTGGCGTCCACCACTAACGCCTTGTAACGGCCGCTGAACAGGTGCCCGAAGAGTTTGTGCCGCCGGTTGAACCGTGCCGTGTAGGTGCCGATGAAACCACTTCATTCCGGCGACCAAATTGCCCTTGGGCATCTCCATCACCAGATGAAAGTGATTCTCCATGAGACAATAGGCCTGCACCTGCCAATCAGCTTTCGCGCACGCCTCCGCCAGCGTGGCGACAAACAACTCCCGATCCCGGTCATCGTGGAATATCTCTTCCCGCCGGTCGCCACGATTCATCAGGTGGTAAATCGCGCCGGGATACTTCAATTCGGAGCTTGCGTGCCATGCGCCGAAGCCTGCCCAAACAGGGCAACCGTGTCAATATGTGGGACTGACCCCTTTAGCTGGTTCGTCGGGCGCTTTCGGGCGAAACGATTCGTCGTTTGGCGGAGCAAAGGTGAGCTGAGGACTTCGACACGACGTGACGCCGCGGGCGGTTCATGAGTCGATATCAAGACCCCTTTATGGACGTTGGCGGCGCCGAGGATGTACGACGACGGAACGAACGGAGACGAGGTCGCCGGCGACGGCTACTACACGGTGCGAGTCGCGCTCAATCGGCCAATCCCGGGAAATGTGACGTTCCGCGCTTCCGCGGGGCGAACCGGAACAATCACCCGCGTCTTCTCCAATCTCGTCGAAATGACGGTGGAATAGATTCTCGAGGTGGAAACAGGGGATGCCTGCATTGGGATTCGTAAAACCTCGCGGACAGCTTGAAACGCTCCGCTGACCCTGTCGTTGAGGGGACGGACCTCGGGACTTCACCCTACTGCAACGTGGCGAGCGCGCTCCAGTCGCCGTTGAGAAGGGCGCGGGCGCGGAGCAGGGATTCATTTGTGGGCGGAGAAATCGGGCTTTCGAATTTTCTGGCCCTTGGAGACACCTTCCCTCCCTCCAGCCGCGGGTCACTTCCATCCGTCGTGAAGTAAATTTCCGCGCGTGCGGCTCCAGAACGCAACGTCACCCGCGACGCGTCAGCGGCTTCGCGACGGAACTGAGGTGGATCCAAGTCGGGCAACAGGCCCTGAGCAAATAGTTGCCCGAGAACGATGCCACTCCGCTTGGGAAGGTAGTCATTGACCAGGCGGTTGATTTCGCGCCGCCAATCGTCGTCCCGATTGAACGGACCGGTGAGCGGATTGCCGTCCTGGTCAACACGCGGAGGGACCGGCTCCATGGGGAACGTGTGCTTGACGTCGCCCCAGCGGGCAGACTCGGCGATGACCGCCGACTCGATATGCCGGGCGCGGGCACGAAAGCGTTCTCCGAGCGACAGGGGATGCAGAACACCGCCGGGTGAAAAATGCCGGTGAACTCGATCCGCGACGCGCAGGCGGAACTCGGCGTTCTCGACACATTGCTGCCAGAGCCATTGCGGACTGCTGGTGCCGAGCTTCACTCCTGTGTGGAACGGGCCGGTGCGATCCGTCCCGACATCCAGCAGCGTATGCTCGGCGTCCCACACAAAGAACTTGAATCCTTCATCGCCTCCCCGGCGCCGCATCGAGTGGTAGTTATTGGGCGTGCGATTGCCGCCAAACGAGCTGATTGGCGCATCCAGGTTTCCACCCCAGAAAATGATCAGCATGTAATCAATGAGGTTGTCCACATCCAGCAGCGTCTCCAACGTGGGGTTGCGTGTCCCGTCTGGATTTCGGCCCTGCAGGGCAAAGTAGTTGGTGTTGTCGGTCAGCCCGGCAGCCGCGCGATTGTAGAGCCGCGTCCAGGCTTCCATGTCACCGTCGGTGGAAATCAAGTTGTAGGTGCTCTGCCGGGTGGTGAAGCCCGAGTCCACCTTGACAACATCGTAATCGGACTTCTTTCCGCCCAAATACGTTTCGCCGAAGGACGCTTCAGGCCGTTCGCAAGTGTTGTAGAGGCCCCAGTAATGGCCGTTGATGTAGAGATGGCAAAACTCCCCGCACGCGGCCGGCTGTCCCATCGCGAGCTGCAGGTCGCGGTTGAACTGATCGCGCAAGAAGGTCGCCCGCGGGTCTGCGCACAAACTCCACGAGTAATTCTGGAACGTGCGCAAATCCAGGCTGTCAAACTTCCGCGCCCCGGTCTTTCCAAACAACGGGTATTCCAGCTTTGCTTCTCCGTACTCTTTGCGGAAGAACAGTCGGAAAGCGTGTTTGGCATTCACTGGCAAACGACTGAAGCCACCCCGAATGCGAATGCCGCAGTCAATCTGGAATCCTTGTTCTCCGTCAGGATGCAACATCTCGACCGAACACGGGCGTTCGGATTCCTTGCCCTGCTCGCCGGGGTTGGAATAGATGCCGCGCTTTTCGCCGAACATGTTGTCCATGTCCGTGACAATTGAGAAACTGGGCAGCGCTTTCAGACCGGCGACGATCTCATCGCGGAACCGAGGGTCGTTGACGATCCGTGGATCCATGCCGTACCGCACCTGGTTCTTGCCCCACAGATAGGGAAAACCTTCGGGCGGCAGACCATCGGGAGATTGGCGGATCACATCCCTGGGAAACACAAAAGTGTGAGTCTTGATCTTGCCGGGCCTGCCCCCCGGTTCGAAGGCTGTCACGCGCAGCACAGTGGTGCGCGAGATACTGATGGGAGTTTGGTAAGTGAAGCCGTGGTGCATCGTCGGCTCGGATCCGTTGAGGGTATAACGGATGGTGGCATCGCCCGACTTGGTGCTGAGGGCCAGGCTGAACGGAGCATCGTAAAATCCCCGCTTCGAGCTCAACTTGACTTCCGCTGCTTCGTTCCCGGAAAGACCGGCCTGTTTTGGCTGCTTTCCGGCGGGAGTTGAAGGAGGTCCGGCCGGGTCGGGAGCTTGAGCGGGTCGGTTGTCCTGCCCGTAACCTCGTTGCATCGATAACGTCGCAATCACAACAAGGCAGCAAAGGAATCGCGCCCAACGGCTGGAAAACCAATGCATTCGATCACAGCGGGAATTCTCGGAAATAACGTGTGAACGCATGGGGAAACTCGATTGGGATGTTACTTCGATGCCTTCCTGGCTTCGCGGGCGCGGTTGACTTCATCCTCGCTTGCCAGGCCATCGCGATTGATGTCGAACTCCAGCGCCTTTTTCTGCTCCTCAAGGTAGCCGCCTGTTTTTCCACCCCGTGCAGTCTCCTGCGCGAATCGGGCGAAAAAACCAGGAATGAGTCCCTTTCCGAGGTCCGCCCTCAACTTCGCCAATTCTCCGGCATCAAGCAGGCGATTGCCGTTGGTGTCATAAGCCATTCTGACCGCCGCTGCCTCCGTGGATTGGGCGGTGGCGTACTCTTCGCCATCAAATCGGCCGTTGTCGTTCTTGTCGTATTTCAGCATGTAAGCGAAGTAATCACGCGCGTAACGCACCTTCTTCGTGCGAATGAAGTGCATCATGGCGTCAAGCTCCAAGGCATCGAGCGATCCATCTTTGTTGGCGTCGAATTGCCGCGTGAGAATCGCCTGCTCGGCAACGCGCGCGCTGGCCCACTCGGAATCCTCCATGGTGCCGTCCTTGTTTGTGTCGTAATCGGCCAGCACTTCGGCTGGAACTTCCGAACTTCCGCGCGAACCTCGCTCGAGCCGCTCGGTCTTCAGCGCAAGCCTCATTTGCTCCCGCTCGGAGGCGTCAAGCCGCCCGTCGCCGTTCTTATCATGCCTGGCGACCAGCCCGGCCCGACGCTCCTCGAAGGAGGTCTCACCCGCCATATCGGCGTGTGACCAAGGAAGCGCCGCCAGTAGCAGGGCTCCAATCATGGCGGGAGCTGCTCGTGATATGAATGTATCGTTTATGTTCAGCCGTTCTCGGCTCAGGGTTTCCGAGTGCCGTCGCGCGGCACCCACTCGATGTGGTTGGTTTCCAAACCCGCGTCGTCATTATCGTCAGCGCATACACGCCGGTCAACTCCATCCATGTTCCTCGCCTAAATCTTCAAAACCATCCTTGCGATGCGGCCAGTTCGGGGCGTGCCAACGTCGCGGTTCAATAGATTTCGTATTGAATCGCGTCTATCGAAAATGCCACGCCCACCGGCTCAAGACTCGTTTTCAAAATCCTTAGGCGAGGATTTGGGAATATCTCCGGTGAAGCGGCCAGGTGCGGGTGAAGCGGGGGAAGTGTGCCAGGGGCAACTGTGGGACAGGTCTGATGGCGGTTTCGCCCCTTTGTCGCACCACAGCGAAGAATTAGGGCATCCTGGT
>VHCZ01000330.1 GCA_016871535.1 Verrucomicrobiota bacterium | reverse complement strand
GTCTTTTGTCCGTGGCCTGCGTTGGCTCGGTCCTTACAGCCCGCGTTGGGGATGCTCGGACCTCGCCGCCTTGGCCACAGCCAAAATCCCTCGCCGCAGGACCCCGCGCAATTTTCGGACACGCTCTTAAGGGTCTGTGCAAAAATAAATTCCGGTTTTGCTGGAGGCGATTTCGCTTTCTGGCGAGGCACGACGAAGGAGCATAGCCAGGGCTCTGCGACTGAGAGCGTGTCCGAAAATTGCGCGGGGTTCCTCGCGGGGAGAGAGGGAAGTCAATCGGAGTCGCTGACCGACACTTTACTGATCAGACCGTGGGATAGAAATCCCACGGTCTGATCAGTAAAGTGCACCCAAAGACGAATGTGCCGCCAAACGCACACTTGTCATCAGCCGTTCCGTGCCTTAAAAGTCTCCTTACCAGAACCCAACCCATCAACCTGGTGGCTATTATGTCAAAAACAACGTCCTCTATTCGAACGTTCCTCAAGAATCCGATGTATCGGCGCGCGTTTACGCTGATTGAACTGCTGGTGGTCATTGCGATCATCGCCATTCTCGCGGGCATGCTCTTGCCGGCGCTGGGCAAAGCGAAAGCCAAAGCCCAGGGCATTTCCTGCATGAGCAATCACAAGCAACTGGCGTTCGCCTGGCGATTGTACGCCGAAGACAACAACGAGCGCCTCATCGGCGCTTCCAACTGGAATCCGCCCGGCGGCGGGCTGGTCCCCAACTGGACCGGCGCGAGCTGGCTCACTCTCAACAACAAAAGCGACCCCAACAACTGGAACCACGACCTCTACACGTACAAGAGCCTGCTTTGGCCGTACTGTGGCGGTTCCGTCGGCATCTGGAAGTGCCCGGCCGACAAATCCACGGCCATCCCCTCGTCCGGGCCTAACAAGGGGGCGACGGTCCCCCGCATTCGCAGCATGTCGATGAACAATTGGGTCGGAGGTCCTGGCTGGAACAACTCCGGCAACTGGCGTCCGCAAAATTCCACGGGCTGGCAAACTTATCTGAAATCCACCGACATGAACGATCCGGGTCCCAGCGGCACGTTCGTTTTCCTGGATGAACGCGAGGACAGCATCAACGACGGCTATTTCGTCGTCGATATGGCGGGTTACGCAAATCAGCCGAACCGCTGGAAAATCGTCGATTACCCGGCCAGTTACCACAATAGCGCGGGCGGAATGTCGTTTGCGGATGGACATTCCGAGATCAAGGTTTGGAAAGATCCGCGGACCAAACCCAAGCTCTCCAAGAATGACATCCCGCTGGATGTCGCTTCCCCCAACAACAAAGACGTGCTCTGGATGCAGGAGCGCAGCACGCGGCAATAGTAATAGTTTTTGGTTTGGTGACGAAGCCACCCAACTCGCGCTGGGTGGCTTTCTTTTTTTGACCATGAATACGCCGGTAGGGCGAGCCTGTCCTCAGCGAGCGGGAACTGGACGTGTTCCAGACTCGTCGAGCGGCTCGCCGGGACGGACTCGCCCTACCGAGTTTCACGGCCGTAAGCATGGTTCCGAGACCTACGGATCTTCCCATGAATCCGCAGCAGATTCACGGCTGCCACAAATTGCAGAGGAACAATTCGTGGTCGCCCCGAATTCGTGGGGGCCAAGGAAGCTTCCCATGAACCGCCTCTTCGGACCGCGGCCTTCAGGCCGCTTCAACGCTCGACTCCGGAGAGTGCACGGAAGCAGCCTGAAGGCTGCGGTCCGCGCAGTTTTCGGTTCATGGGCCATGGGCATGGCTTCTTGGCCAAGGAAGCTTCCCATGAACCCACGCACCCCTTCCCCCCTCCCAGGAGGGGAACTTGCAACCAAGGCGCGAAAAGCAGCTCCCCTCCTGGGAGAGAAAGGGGTGGGCTCATGGGGCGTGTGCATGGCATCGTGGCCATGGAAACTTTGCATGAACCACACCAGATGAGCCAGAGAGGATGGTTGAAAGTTCTGATCGGTGTGCTCTTGGGAGCCAGTTGCGTCTTCTTGGTGGCCAGGCTCCGGTCACACAAACCGGAGTTCAGTCCTTCAGCCATACTTCCGAGCACGCCGCGCCCGTTGACTTTCACGCGCGATGTCGCGCCGATCCTTTTCGAACATTGCGCGCCGTGCCATCGGCCAGGCCAGTCCGCCCCATTCAGCCTGCTCACCTACGCCGACGCGAAGAAGCGGGCGAAACAGATCGGCGAAGTCACGGCTCGGCGATGGATGCCTCCCTGGCTGCCCGAATCTGCCCTTGTTCCGTTTGCAGACGAGCGCAGGTTGACCACGAATCAGATTGAGGCCATTCAGAGATGGGTGGCTAGAGGCGCGGCAGAAGGCGATCCTGCGGACCTTCCTTCGCCGCCGAAATGGACCGATGGCTGGCAACTCGGCGAGCCGGACCTGGTGTTGACCATGACGGAGCCCTACGCGCTGCCCGCTGACGGGAAGGACATTTACCGTTGCTTTGTCATCCCCGTGGCGCTGGACCAGCCGCGCTACGTTCAGGCCGCGGAGATTCGTCCGGGCAACCCGACGGTCGTGCATCACGCGATTCTCCAAATTGACCGGACGCGCGCTTCGCGCCGGCTGGACGAGCAGGATCCCGAACCCGGTTTCAGCGCGGGCATGTCCGCGGGCAAGGCGCAGCTTCCGGAAGGACATTTCATCGGTTGGACGCCGGGCAAAGTCACGTCGAAAGGAAGCGCAGGGCTGGCGTGGCGTTTGGCCCCCGGCGCCGATCTCGTTCTCCAACTTCACATGCGTCCCAGCGGAAAGACCGAGCAACTTCGGGCTTCCGTGGGCCTCTACTTCGCGGACCAGCCACCCCGGCTGGCATCCCACGCGTTGGTCCTGCGCTCGAAATGGATCGAAGTCCCGGCAGGCGCCCGCGAGTTTCCCATCGAAAAGAGCTGTGTGTTGCCGGTCGATGTCCAGGCCTTGCGGATTTACCCGCATGCCCATTACCTAGGCAAAGAAATGAAAGTGACGGCCACGCGTCCGGGCGCTCCACCGCGCGTCTTGCTGCACATCAAGAACTGGGACTTCAACTGGCAGGACGAATATCGCTTTGCCGATGCGCAATTCCTTCCCAAGGGAACGCGCCTCTCGTTCCGCTACACCTACGACAATTCCTCCGACAACCCGCGCAATCCGTTTCATCCGCCGAAGCGGGTGGTGTATGGCCAGAATTCCACGGACGAAATGGCGGAGCTGATGTTGCAGGTCGTCCCGAGCCGCGCCGCGGACCTTGAGCCGCTTCGGAGAGAATCCGCTTTCCGCGCCATCCAGGAAGAGATCGAAGCGGGGGAAAAGCAGCTTGGCGCGGATCCGAACAACGCGGCTCAGCATCGCGCGCTCGGCTTGCTGCACCAACAACTGGGCCGGATGGCGCCGGCGCTCGCCCATTTCCAGGAAGCGCTCCGCATTGAACCGGGCTCAAGCCGGACGCGTCTCTTGCTGGGCGATGCGCTGGCTGAAACGGGCCGCTTTGATGATGCTTTGACGCAGTTCCGCGAAGCCGATCGGTTGGATCCGAACCAGCCTGAAGTCCTGAACTCGCTCGCGCAGGCGCTGGCCCGGCATCCGAATGCCGGCGCGCGCAATCCCGCCGAAGCCATCCGCGTCGCAACGCGCGCCGTGGACCTCACCCAACGCCGCGACCCGGCGATGCTGGAAACGCTGGCGATCGCTTATGCGGCGGCAGGACAATTCGAACCGGCCGTCGCAACTTCCGAGCTCGCCATCCAGGCGGCTGTGGCGGAGCAGAACCTGGAGTTGGCCGATCAGATCCGGAAGCGGCTGGAAGCGTACAAAGACTAAGAGCGTGTCCGAAAATTGCGCGGGGTCCTGCGGCGAGGGATTTTGGCTGTGGCCAAGGCGGCGAGGTCCGAGCATCCCCAACGCGGGCTGTAAGGACCGAGCCAACGCAGGCCACGGACAAAAGACCCGCCGCCCGGAGGGTTTTCGCGCCAAAGGCCGCCTGGCTTCGTTGCTCCTCAGTCGAAGATCCAGGGAGGATATTCTCCTTCGTTGCGCCTCGCCATCCGGCCTTTGGCGCGAAAACAGGACCCCGCGGAATTTTCGGACACGCTCTGAGAGCGTGTCTGAAAACTGTCTTCAGCCGCCGGGCCTTTTGTCGGCAAGTTGCCGCCAAACACGGGCTGGTAGCCCGCTCCACCCATTTTTCAGAAAGGCTCTAAGCTTTGATAAGCGTCTTCAGACCTCGCACCAGGCGTCCAATCCCCTCTCGAGCCGTTTCTTCACGCAACGCGCCGTACGCCACGCGAAGGCAGCAGCCGGTTTCGAGACCGAAAGTGGTGCCAGGGATCACTGCCACGCGAAAATCACGAATCAGCCGTTCCACCAGGTCCATGGGTTTCCAGTCGATGCGCAATCGCAGCAGAAAATAGAATGCACCGGATGCGGCCGGAATCGTGCAGAACGTCTTGAGGCTTTCCAATTCTTTGAGGAACAACTTGCGCACCTCGATGATGGAAGCCATTTGCGATTGGCAGTACGCCCGTCCGGCCTTGAGCGCGCCCACGGCCGCGAATTGAGAGATCACCGGCGCGCAAATCAGAATCGTGTCTTGAATCTTCTTCACCGAGACCAGCAAGCGCTCCGGGATCACCATGTAACCAATGCGCCAGCTTGCGAATCCAAAAGCCTTCGAGAGCGAGAACAACGAAATCGTGTGCGGAGCGCTGTCCGGGATTGAAGCGGGCGAGAAATGCCGCGCGTCGTCGTACGTGAAATATTCGTAGGCTTCATCGTGGATATGAAACACGCCGCGGTCGCGGCACAGGGCATTGACTTCACGGAGGGCCTGTTCGGGATACACCGCGCCCGTCGGGTTATTGGGGGAGATCGTAACCACGGCGCGGGTCCGAGACGTGATGGCCTGGCGAATCGCCTCCGGCCGCAGTTGATAATTCTCGTCCGTGGACACGAGCACCGGCCGGCAACCGGCCATCACCACCGCCATTTCGTGATTGAAGTAATAGGGCGTCTGAAGAATCACCTCATCGCCCGGATCGGTGATGGCCAGCACGGCGTTCATAAATGCCATGTTGCCGCCCGCAGTGACGATCAAAGCGTTCGCTTCGCCAAGTTGGATTCTGTTTTCCGATTCAAGCTTCGCCTTCAGGATTTCGAGCAAGGGCGGGATGCCCTGGACCAGTTTGTATTTGTGATTCTCCGGCTCGGCGAGAAATTGGCTGAGCTGATCGAAGGCTTCCTTCGGCGGGCCGTAGTGAACGACGCCCTGGCCCAGGGAAATCGTTCGCGGGTGATTCTTGATCAGCTCGCCGACGACCGGGATGATCGGCGACTGCACGGCTTGCATGCGCCTGGGATCAGGCCGCGGTTCAAGAAACATATCGCCTCACTCCGGTTCCCAGGGAACCGTCCATTGGTAAATTCGGTGCGTTCTCTGAGTTTCCGCCGGGCGAATCTCCTCCACGGCTCTCGGCTTCGCGCCCCGCATATCAAAATCGAACGAAAGAATGCGCGTGCCCGGCTTAAGTTGCGCCAGCCTGGGCATGAGCCGAACGTTCAACTCCGGGAGCAGATACAGCGTCACCACGGTCGCGTCGCTGAAATCCAGTTGAAAAATGTCCGCTTTGAGGATCGTCACCAGGTGGGCGACGCCGTTCGTTTTGACGTTGCGCTGAGACTGCGCGATCCGCATGGGATCGATGTCCACGCCCGCGGCCCGCACCCCGTATTTCTTGGCTGCGGTGACGACGAAACGCCCGTCGCCGCAGCCGAGGTCGTAGAGCACGTCGCCCGGCTTGAGTTCCGCGAGTTCAAGCATCCGGTTCACGGCGGCCTGCGGCGTGGGGACGAAAATGACATCTGGGCCCCGCGCCGGCGACGTCTTCGTCAGCTTGAAAAACAGTCGTTCGAGGTAGGTGGGCTCCGCTTCGGCGAAGAAATCCGGCAGCGGGAAATGGCACACGTAAGCCAGCGCTGCTCCGAACAAGACCCCGACGAGTGCCGTCATTCTGAGCCGGCCAGACAAACGCCGCCGGGCAAGCGATGACTTAGTGGTCCCGTCGAGCATTGTTCAAAAGGATTGCTTCATGGGAAGTTCCCTGCTCCAAAAGGACCTGCACTCGGCCCCTGAACTCGGTAGGGCGAGTCCCGTCCCGGCGAGCCG
>VHCZ01000329.1 GCA_016871535.1 Verrucomicrobiota bacterium | reverse complement strand
GTCAGGCGCAAGCGGCGCGGGCTCTTGAGGGACTCGAAGAAAGCGCCGACCTCCCGCGTGTCAAGCCTTTCCTGGATCGGGAAGGCACTTTCTTCGCATCAGAATGAACTTTCCCACAAGCGGCGACTCCCCTGATTCCCGACTTCCCAGCGCCTAACCAATGCGCGGCGCGGGCCAGCCTCAGGCAAAAATCCCATCCGAATCTTGGACACCATTCCTCTGGTGGGAACGAAGGTCGGCGAGGACACGTTCACGGAAGCGGACGCCGAAGTGGTCCGCAAAATCTGGGAAGGCTCGCGCGGGCAAGACGGATCGTTCCTCTGGCACGGCCTGGCACGCGGCACGGACCTTTTTGCCCTCGCCGGCACCACCGGTTCGCCTTTGACGGGACGTCCCTTTGGCATCCCGCTGGATTGGTTCAAATATTTCCTGGTTCAAGATCCGAAATGGGACTGGACCACCATGACGCCGGCTGTGTTCGAGATGCTCTGGAAACAATCCGTCGAACAATGGGGCACCGCCTTTGGTGCGGACGACCCGAACCTCACTCGTTTCCGCGATCGCGGGGGAAGGGTTATCATTTATCACGGGCTGGCCGACCAACTCATCCCGGCGGAGGGGACGATCGATTACTACAAACGCGTGCAGCAGCGAATGGGCGGGCCAGAAAGGACGGCGCAATTTGCGCGCCTTTTCCTGGCGCCCGGTGTCGATCACGGTTTCCGTGGCCGAGGTCCGACTCCCACGGGGCAATTTGAAGCGGTCATTCGGTGGGTGGAAGAAGGCAAAGCTCCGGAGATGCTCTTAGGCGAACGCCGCGATGCAAACAACAAAGTGATCGGAACGCGCCCGCTTTTCCGGTATCCTAACGTCGCGAAATACAAAGGCCGCGGAAGCACTGACGAAGCCGAGAATTTCGTGAGCGACGTGCCAACACCTTAGAGCGTGTCCGAAAATTCCGCGGGGTCCTGTTTTCGCGCCAAAGGCCGGATGGCGAGGCGCGACGAAGGAGAATATCCTCCTTGGATCTTCGACTGAGGAGCAACGAAGCCAGGCGGCCTTTGGCGCGAAAACCCTCCGGGCGGCGGGTCTTTTGTCCGTGGCCTGCGTTGGCTCGGTCCTTACAGCCCGCGTTGGGGATGCTCGGACCTCGCCGCCTTGGCCACAGCCAAAATCCCTCGCCGCAGGACCCCGCGCAATTTTCGGACACGCTCTTAGTGGCAACGATGCCGTCGAATTCGGGAGCGCACGCGCCCTCGCGTGCCGTGGTCGGCGCCCTCGCCGACCACACCATTTCCATCGAACCGGCCATCAACAAGTGATCTTCTGACGCGCTCCTTCCGACCGGCGAGGCGCCGGTCGGAACACGCGAGGCGCGTGTGCTCCCCAGTTCATGGCCGCACGCCTTCCGCCCAACACAAGCTATACCAGATCGCTGAATCGGGGCGGCGGCCCCATTGGCGCAACGCCCGCATGGCGCCGTCGAACCGTCTCGCGGGAAACCCAACGGGACCGGTCATAATCGCGCGCGCGGTCTCGATGACCCCGATAAGTAGCCCTCCCAGAGTTCGGCAAACCCCGGCGGTTCCGGCCAGAGCCGCAGCACCTGGTGATCGTCGTCCTCCAGCACAACGCGACCGCCGCGCCGGACGGCCCGGGCCATCTGGTCCACGACTCGCTCCGGTTCCTGCACGTGTTCCAGAACGAAGCGCGCATGCGCTACGTCAAACTGCCCCCATTCACTTTTCTTTAAGGGCAGCGCGAGCGCGTTTCCCCGTCGCCATTCCACGAGGTCGTCTTCGCTTTCGGCGCGCGCCTGGCGGCATGCTTCCGCCAGTTGTTCCTCGTCAGACTCGATTCCCACCACGTGTCCGCCGGGCCAAACTGCGCGAGCCATGTCGCGCGTGAATTGCCCCAACCCACTGCCGACGTCCAAAACGTTCTCGCCGCCGGTTAACGCCAGTTCGCGAAGGCACGCCCGGTTCAACAAGCCATTGAGATGCGACAATCGGCGCTGCTCGCTTCGCTTTGTTCCATGGAGGTAGGAATGACGTATCGCTCTTGCCATAACGCTCATTTGTAGCGACGAGCCACGGTTGGATCAATGTCAGCTCCTCAACATGCTCCAAAACGCGCCCAGCGATCCCTTCTCCCTTCGTGCGTGTTTAGCGTGGTAGGGACGGATTCCACTCCGTCCCAAATCAAGCCTTGAGGCAGACCGCCGCCCGGAAAGAGACGATGAGCCAACGGAGGCTCATGGGTTTTCCGCAACGCATTTGTTTCATGCGGACGTATCGACGGCGAGTCCGCGCAAGTATTTCAAAGCCTCATCGAGTCCCACCACGTCCGCGAATCGCGCCTGCAAATCAAACAAAGTGAACTCGTGCAGAATCTCGCTTCGGTCCTGGACTGCCTCACGGATGACAATGGGCCGGAGTTCATTCGACTTGGCGTCGGTGGCCGTCGCGCGGACGCAAGCGCTGGTCGAGCAACCTGTGATGAGCAGCGTATCGACGCGCCGCCCCAGGAGGTGGCCAACGAGCGCCGTGCCGGCAAACGCGCTGGCGTGTTCCTTGCAAACGATGTATTCGCCCGGCTGCGGCTTGACGCGTTCGTCAATCTCGCAAGCGCGTTGGTCCCACTTTCGGAACTTGGGCGAGAAATCTGCCGCGGACTTGAGCTGCGCTTGTGGGAAGGGAGAGGTGGTGTAAACGACAGGAATGTTTTTCGCCCGTGCCACAGGTAAGAGCTGTTGAATGGCCGCGAGGGCGCTGTCCAGCCGCGCCGAGCCGCCCGCATACGCCGGATCGGTCCAGCCGTAAGCCATGTCGATGACGATCAACGCCGGGCGGACGCCGAAACCGAACTTGTCCTGAAAGATGCCGCGCGTTTTGTAGTAGGCATCCACTTCGGACATGAGTGAACGCAAAGTGGCGAGTTGATTCATACGCGTTCATTTAGGTCTCAACCGCCGATTCAATTCATGCACCTTGCCGACAATCCGCTCCTCCAGCGTTGGCGCCCACGGACCGGGATGCGTGGCGCTGAACCGCATCGCGCCTTCCGCTTCGTAGCCACCTTCCTCGCGGACGCGTTTGCTGGGGATGTAGCCCATCACATCGTTCGAGTAGCCGGCGATCCAGACGATCGGCCCCGCCAACTCCTTCTTGAGCCGGTGCGAATAATCCACCACCACTTCCCCGCCGAGCGCGACCAGCACGAGATCACTGCCAAAATGGACGACCTGGACCGGATAAGGATAGTTCACCGGCAACTGTTCGCCTGCGTCCAACTTCGCGAGCATGCGTTCGGCGTGCTGTTTCTCATAACGGTCGGCCGAAGCAAGGCGCTTGCTGAACTCTTCCCGGGAAGGAATCGGAGCGTAATCGAGAAGGATTTCCTCGAAAGCCGCGCGCAGCGGACCTTTGATCTCTCGCGGGCGCTGCACTCCCATCGCGGCTTCGACGGCGGTCGCCAGCGTTCGTCCGTGCCGTTGCGCCAACTCGAACGTGCCCCGCGGATAAGGATTCTGATCCCCGCTGCACCCATTGATGAAGAGCGCGGTCGCGCCGGGATTGTCCGCCTGAAGATACTCCTGTGCGTAACCCGCGTAATCGCCGCAGAACTGGTAAAGCGCGAGCGTCGTGTTGTGACAAGAGTAGCCAAAAAGAATCGCGCGCGGCTTCCCGTCTGCATCCTGTGCGGTGAGGACGGGCACGTCATGGTCCACGGGACCGTCTGGGTTCGGGCTGTTTTGGTAGCCTCGCTCGGTAGGCAGCCGGCGATTCATGGCAAAGCCGGAGCGGGCACGGCTGTAGCGAAGCCGGGCCGGAGCGCGATTGTGCAACGCTTCGCCGATGATCCCGAAGAGTTTGTCTTCCAGTGCGCCGCCGTAGAGTTCACCGGCCTTCGCCGGCTTGAACTCGCCGTCGTCCGCGGGCGTGCGTCCGACGCGGAACTCCGGTCCGCTGTGCGTATGCGAGGCGTTCAACAACAGAAGCTCCGGCGGCAACTGGAACGTCTCCTGGACGCGTTTCTCCAGATTCTTCCGCATCGTCCGCGGAATGCCGATGAGGTCGAGTGTGACGACGACCAGCCGATGGCCTTGTTCATCTTCGATCGCCAGGGCCTTGGCAAAGAGATCTTGCTTCACGCCGTTGGACGTGTTGGTCCGGCTGGCATACCCGGCCATCCACATGTTCGTTTCGGGAGTGATGACAACGGAGGCAACGCCCGCTTTCCAGATTAGAGGCGCCTGCCCGGCAAAGGTGGACGGGACGAGGACTGCAAACAGGGCGGCAATTCGGAAGATCGCTTTCATTTTGTTGGGTCGTTTCTGGGTTCGTGGACTACCACCGTATCCCCTCAGTTAAGGTAGTTAAGGTGGGGCGAGGCTCCTGCCGAGCCAATGCCATCGAAGAAAAGCTCCGCAGGAGCGTCGCTCCACCGTCGTTAACTGAAGGGTTACTTACCACCGGCGAATTGGTTTGGTGACCTGGTTCGCTACAGCAAGACCGGTCTGCCTTCGCGCCCGGATTGATAAGCCGCCATCGCGACGGCAAAAGACTTTCGCGCATCCTGGATGGTGGAGATCGGCGGCCGATTGTTCTCCAGGCAATCGATCAAATGCGCCAGCGGCATCGGCGCTCCGGGATCGAACAGATCCGGCGCCTGCCTCTCGAAAATCCAATTTGACGCTCCTGCCGCGAGCACGGCACGCCCCGGGTCGCGGAAAAACTGCTCGATGATCTCGCCGCGGCTGCCGATGACTTCGAGCCGGACGACGCTGTTCTGCTTTGGGGAGGGGCCGGTTTTTCGAGGCGCGTTGATCGTCCAGGCGCCCTCCAAGGTCCCGAGTATTCCATTCGCGAAAGTGAAGGTCGCCAGACCCCAATCTTCGACCTCGATATCTTTATGAACCAGATTCGCCGTCTTCGCCTCGACCCTCACCACTTCGCTTTCGGCGAGCCAACGGAGCGTGTCCAACCAGTAAATGCCTTCATCGATGAGCGCGCCGCCCGGCACGTGCCGGGGATCGACGAACCATCCCGCATTCCCGGACCCAGGCCAATCTTCGGCGATCGACCAGCGGCTCGTTTGATGCATCACGATGATCTCGCCGATGTCGCCTCGCTCGATGCGCATTTTCAATTCCGACGCGCGCAGGCGCATGATCCCCTGAAACGGCACGCACAACACACCCGCGGCCTCAACGGCCTGAACCATCTGGTCCGCCTGAGCCACGCTCATGGCCATCGGCTTGCCGAGAATGATGTGCTTGCCGGCGCGGGCCGCTTGAATCGCGAGTTCGGGGATTTCGGAAACACGGCTGGCGATTTGCACGATGTCGATGTCATCGCGCCGGATGAGTTCGGAGGGATCGGAGCAACCTTCCACGCCAAAAGTGCTGGCAAACACCTCAAGCTTTGCTCGGTCGGCGCTGGCGGCGGCCATCAGTTTGGCTTTGCGATACTCGGGGAGCGCGCGCGCCAGGCCATAAGCGGAATACCAGTGGTCAAGTCCCAGGAGTGCGACACGCCACGCCGTTCGTTTCATTCGAGCGCAGGCCTTTCAAACCGCAGATGAATATCCATGGAAGTTTGCTGGCCGCGAGAAATACACCAAACCCGCGACCGATCACTGAATACTGATTACTTTGCCCGGCTCGCTCACGGCCGCAGGTAGGAAACAATCGTCCGCCATTTGGTGGGATTGTCCCCGGGCGTCTCGGTCGTCGGGTTGGCGCCGGTGCCGCCCCAAAGCTTCAGATCGAACGCGGCTTTGGTCGTGCTGAACTTCACATGGCCGTCTCCCCAGAGCGCATTGATCCCGTACGGATTCTGTCCGGTGGTGTGGGCCATTGTTCCCCACGTGTAAATCAGATCCGTCACCAAGGATCGCTGCGCATTCAATTCCGTGGTTTTCCTCGCGACCTGCACCCAGCCGAGCTTCGCTTCGTTCTCCTTTTTGGAAAGCACATCCGTTTGCGGAAAGTACATGTAAGTCATGTTCACTTGTCCATCGATGGCATACATGGGCCAGGGAACGGTGGCGCTCTCGAAGTATTTTTTCTCGAACGACACTCTCAGAGCGTGTCCGAAAATTCCGCGGGGTCCTGTTTTCGCGCCAAAGGCCGGATGGCGAGGCGCAACGAAGGAGAATATCCTCCCTGGATCTTCGACTGAGGAGCAACGAAGCCAGGCGGCCTTTG
>VHCZ01000328.1 GCA_016871535.1 Verrucomicrobiota bacterium | reverse complement strand
AAGGAGTTGATCATGGAACTGCTTCCGCAGTTGTGAATCGAAGGGAGAACTGGTTGGCATACGTGTGTATAACACCTCTCATACATACACCGCAATAAAAAAATGCTCCCGAGACTGAGGCGTTACCTTACTGACAGGAATTTGCCTTTTCACCGGGTGACGGGATCGAGGTCGCCTTGCGGCAGGAAAAGACCCCCAAAGCTGAATTCAACCCCCTGCCTGCGCCGAAGCTTTGGCGGAGAGCAAGTTGCCCGCCCGATGGTGCGCGCAACGAATCGCTGGTGGGTTGGCGGCTTCAAATACAAACCGGTTCGCGCTGGCGCCGCGTGAATCGGCAGCGATGCGTGTAGCCCGCCTCTTTGGCCAGTTGGATGGCTTCGGCGAAATTCATTCCCACCTCACCGGGAGCGTGCGCATCCGAGGCAAACGTGATCGGGACGCTGGCCGCGTAAGCCATTTCCACGATGCGGCGGTGCGGATAAATCTCTTTGCAATCCTTTCGCAGCCCGGCGGTGTTCAGCTCGATCGCGGCGTCCGCTTGTCTGGCGGCCTTCAGAAAGCGCTGAAACAGGTGCGTGCAATCTTGCTTCGGATAAAAACAAAACTTCTTCGCCAGATCCGCGTGGCCGATAATTTCAAATAACCTCGACTCTGCCGCCAGCGTCAGGCGATCGAAATAGACGCTCCAGACTTCGAACGGATCGCGCTGCTTCCATTCCGAAATCTTCTTCGGATTGTCCAGGTCCCACGACTCGGAGACGTAATGGACCGAACCGATGAAGTAATCCCAGGGATGGCGCGCGGCCAGTTCCCGAATCCAATCCTCGTGTCCCGGAATGTAGTCGATTTCCAAGGCCAGCTTGATCGTGAGCGTGGGATGGTCCTTTCGGGCCTTGGCCACGTTTTCGACGTAGGCGTCGAGTTCGTCCTGGCGCATGTGCCAATCGTCAAAGTCGTCGCGGACCATTGGGTTGTGGTCCGAGAAGCCAATCTCTGTGAAGCCCAGTTTGACCGCCTGCGCCGCGTATTCCGTCGGTTCCCCGACCGCGTGGCGGCACAGCGGGGTGTGCATGTGATAATCAGCGGGAAAGGACATGATGCACGATTCGCGCGTCAAACGAGCTCTTCAGCGCTGGCGATATGCATCAGCGCAATGCGTTCCTCCCTGTCCACCAAACGAGTCGAGCCGCTGGGCAGGCCGATGGTGATTCGGTGCCGACCGACCCAAATGAAGTCTCGGTTCTCAACGCGCACGGTTCGTCCATCCGAAAGATGCAATTGAAACGGCACAAACGGATCTGCGTCGCGCAGGGCCAGAATATCCTCAGGTTTCAGCATGGGTGAACTCTAGCGGGTTCCGATAACCGGCTCAATGGTCACTTTACATGACTTTGATCGTTTCGATGCGGAGGTTACCCGAAAAGCAACAGATGTTCGATGGCTGCGTAAGAGTCCACCACATGGGTCGCTTGCTTGAGATCGGAAGCCGAAAAAGTATTCGTGATGCCGATCACGCGCATGCCAGCAGCCACCGCGCCTTCCACACCGGCGACCGAATCCTCAATCACCCAACAGCGTTCCGGACGGACCCTTAACAACTCCGCCGTCCGCAAAAAAATGTCCGGCGCGGGCTTGCCGTGGACGACATCCTCCGCGCTCACGGTCGCGGAAAAGAAGCGGCGGAGGTTTTTCAAAGCGAGCACTTCGCGGATGACGCGATGAGCCGAACCAGAAGCCAGACCGAGCCGATACCGCGACGACAGCTTTTCGAGGAGTTCGGGCAACGTCTCGAAGACCGGTTCATCCCGCTTCAAGAGTTCAAAAAAACGCCGCTGCTTCCAATCCGCCAGTTCATCCAAGGTTCGACCGGGTTGATGCCGCGCAAAGAAGTCCTGCCATACGACGCGATCCGACTTGCCGTAATACGCGCTGAAATCGAGTCCGTGGTTCTGGCCGTAGCCGATTTGGTCGAGGACCTCCTGGAACGCTTGTTCATGGAGCGGCTCGCTGTCCACGAGCACCCCGTCCATGTCGAAAATGACTGCTTCGCCCGGATTCATTTCAAGACGGAATCAGCAGGCCGTTCCACCAGGTGCAGGAGGTTGTCTTCCGGGTCGCGAAAGAAAAGGATGCGCCCGCCGCCGCCGGCGGGCCGGAATTCCTTTTCAAAGATCACGCCCTGCAGGGTCAACTGATCGCGCGCCTGTTCCAGCGAATCGACCCGCAACGCCAGATGGCGCCAGCCGGCCAGCTTGTTGTTGCTCGTGTCCGCCAGAGAGGAATCGGCTTTATAGATCTCAATCATCACGCCGCCTGGCAGCCGGAGAAAAAAAGTGGGCGGAACCTGGCCCGTATCGAACGCCACCGCGGCGCCGAGTTGGCGCACGTACCAGTCCTTCAACTCTGCGGGATCGCGCGCGGGCAATCCGATGTGTTCGACCGAGAATTTCATGAGGGGCGCATCTTAAGCCCAGGGCCAGCCCAACGCACAAGGTTTTTCGGCCCCCGACTTCTATTTCGCCGAAGCCTCGCTCCAAATCCGCGAATCTTGTGTGACGTGCCAAACCACGTTTTCGCCGGACGGGGTTCGAGTGGCGACGGAGGCCTTGAACCCTTTCTCCGTGAGTTGAATAGTCGGCGCCTGCATCGCCGGAAGCCCATTAAGCCGGCCCAACGACAAATCCTCCAAAGTCGCCGCCCACCGCTTCTTCCCCTTGCGGAATTCCCGCTGGGCATAATAGATCTCCATGAGAACATCTCGCGCCGCCGCCGCAGAATCCGGCTGGAATGTCACTTGCCCCGGCTCGCCCGTCGAAAACTGAACGTAGCCCCATTTCTCGGGCCGATGCATGTCGATCAAGCCCTGCGGCGACCATACCCAATTGTCTTCCTTCTTGTTTGGCACCTTCCGGTACTTGCCATCCATAATTTGATACTCCCATTCGACGCGGGAGAAGTTGACGCGCCACTGATCGCCGTCCATCGGCGGCGCGGGGCGGTGGGCGTATTCCGCGAGCGCTTTCCATGGCAACGCCAGCTCCACACTCCAGCCCGTGTCCGTATCTCTCGGATCATTCAACGTGCCCTGAACGCGCACGGCGGATTTCAATCCGGCAATATCCCAAGTGTTCAACGCCTGCCCGTCGTCCTTGTAGGGAATGCTGAGGAACAGATCCCAGACCGTGTTCAGCGCGTTGAGCTCGAGTTCGTAATACTCGTGATTATCGCCGTTCGGATCGATGAACACCTCGAAATCATTGTCATAAAAAATCACCGCGTCGCGCTTCGTCAGAGTCGCGCTCACGTGCGGTTCCTCCAACTCAGCCGCGATGTAAAAGAAGTCGTCGTCCCAGAGCATCTTGGCGCGCGTGCGGAATCGGGGCTTCGGTTTCGCGCTGCCTTCGATATCGGCGAAATCGTCGGTCCAGGGCGCTTTTTGCCAGGCGTCGTCCTCGATCGCTCCGTCGATTTGAATCGCGCTTGCGGCGCGGAAGCAGAGGTAGCTTTTGGGTTGGGTCGTCTTCAATTGGTCCCAGTCGCTGCCGAAGGACTCAACCGCACACAGCAGGAGGAAAAGCAGGATTGAAATGTAGTCGGCGAGGGCGCCGACCGCCGCACGCGAGGGCGCGTGCGCTCCCCATCCGACCGAACTATTCGCTGAACTCCAAAATGCCATATCGAGCGGGTGTGTGGAACGACGCGGTGAGCGTGGGATTCCAGGCGAGGAACGCTTTGTTCGCGGCGTCGTGCCGGTAGAGATTGATCCGCCAACGCGTGCCGGCTTGCGGCCTGGATTCGCTCAACGCCTTCAAGGGAATTCGCATTTCCGCCGTCCAGGTTTTGGCGGCGGGATTGACGCGAACGGCGCACTCGAAGCCGCTGCTCCACTCGAAATCTTTTCGAGGCGGATCGATGCTCAGGTCCAGTTTCTCGCCATTGGGCGACAACTCGTATTCGGTGTAGCGATCCATTCGCGCAGGATCGGCTCCGATGAACGCCTCGACGACGTCGCGTTCCCAAAGCCCGAAGCGCTCCTTGGCCAGCTCCGCCGGATCGAACACCGTGATTTCCGTGTAGGGGCATTCATAGCCCAGATACAGATTCTCGCCCGACCACAGCGCGCGCACCGGCGTCGAAAAGCGAGGCTGCGCCACGGCGTCTTTCGAACTGGTCTCCAGGTAAACGACCTTCGCTTTCTGCCAGGCGGAATGGGAAAGATCTCCTTTCAACGGAAAATCCTGATCCACGCGAACCGCCTTGACCACCGGCGCGGGCAGCGATCTCGCCAAAAGCCGCCGCGCGTTGTCGAAATAGACTTTTCGGAGCACCGACGCCGGCAAGCCGATCCCGCTGATCGTCCAATCGCCCTGGATGGGCGTCATGTGCGCGAAGTTCCGGTCGTTGGTCTCCAGCCAGCGCCAATGCTTTTCGTAAAAAACCTTGGCGTCCTCATCCTTTGGCGGCGGGCCACTGCCGCCCGAACCGAGCGTTAAGCGCTCGTAAACCTGAAAGTCCGTCGCAAAAAAAATGCGATCCTGATGCTTGATGAAGAGGCGCCGGACTTCTTCCGGATCGTGCCGCCCGATCTCCGGAATGCGCGCCGCCAGGTCCGCGTTCATGTTGGGATAGCGGTCCAGCGACTGCTCGACCCAGTCCAGATCTTCGGCATTGTTGGCGAAGTGGACGCAGACGAACGTGGTGTTGGGGTGCCGCGCGATCACGCGATTAAGCGCCGACAACAATTCCTCACGCGCCGGGTAGATCGCGGGGTCGCCGAACCACCAATTCCGGTGATCCTTGAGTTCGGTCCAGCGTTCGTTCTGGTCGTTGTAAGGAAGCCAAAAAGCTCGGGGATCAGCCACATGAATGGAAACCGGCATGCCCAGCTCACCGCAATGCTTCCAGATCGGGTCGAGTTTCGGATCGTCAATCTTGAGCAGCTTGCCGTCCTTGTCGCGCAGGTAGAGGCCCAGACGCTTGAACTCCTTCAAGCCCGCCGCGCCGAGACGGTGGCCTTCCTCGATTTGCTTGACGGCCAGTTCCGAGAAATTCGGCTCATTCCAACGCGCGTAATCCAGATTCATGTAATGCACGAAGCGGCCGGGAAAACGCTCGTTCGCGAGTTTTCTATTCCGTTCAAACGCGGATGGCGAATCGTTCGTGCGCGTGACCGTGCCGCCGCTGAGATTGACGCCGATTCCGAGCCCCACGGCGTCCATGATTCCAACCGCTCGCGCCAGGCGCTCCGGCGTGTGATCGATGTGCTGGTGAAGATCGATGAGGCGGTGTTCGGCGCGCCATTGCTCGGCCTGGCGCCGCGCGCTCGCGGCATCTTCGAACGCAGCCGCCTGAGTGTAAACAACGGACAAAACGGCGCTGGCCGCAAGGAGCAGGGAAGGCGAACGGCGCGAGTTCATGGGCCAGAGTAAAGATCGAGGAATGAGATAAGGCAAGCCGAGGAGATATCGAATCCTTCGCTGGTAGGGCGAGTCCGTCCCGGCGAGCCGCTCGACGTGCTCGGAACACGTCCGGATCGGCTCGCTGGGGACAGGTTCGCCCTACCGTGACGTTCAGGGGAATCCCCCTCACCCGTCCTACCGACACCCTCTCCCCATCGGATGGGGAGAGGGAAGGGTGAGGGGTCGGTTCAGGGGAAGCTTCCTTGGTTTCAGAACCATGCACTCGGCCCATGAACCGATCTCTGGTAGGGCGAGTTCGTCCCGGCGAGCCGCTCGACGTGCGCGGAACACGTCCGGATCGGCTCGCTGGGGACAGGCTCGCCCTACGGTGACGTTCAGGGGAATCCCCCTCACCCGTCCTACCGACACCCTCCCCATCGGATGGGGAGAGGGAAGGGTGAGGGGTCGCCCATTAGGGCCCTGGTCAACAGAAAAAACGTTAGTCCGTGCCGTTTTTTTTCTCTACCGGTTCCGTCTTCGGCCTCGAAATCGCGTCTCGCAAGTCGGACCCGATCCTGCGTTTTCGTTCGTTCTGATTCCGTATCCGCCCCCGGTGAGCCATTGCGCACCGAGGCGATCCGTTCAGTCACCCATCTGGTTGAACAAAGCCGCTTCGCGGCAGTTGAGGACGGGGAGTTGGTGATGGATTGGAGGGAGTTTCAAGCCACGGATGATTCAAGATCGCGTGTATAACGAAGCGTGGTCTGAGCGAAGCGAGGAAAAAAACTGGACAAACTTTGCGCGCCGTGATTTTTTTCCGGCATGCCGCCACCTCTGCGATTGCCCAATGCC
>VHCZ01000327.1 GCA_016871535.1 Verrucomicrobiota bacterium | reverse complement strand
GTTGTTGCTCCTCCGGAGAGAGGACCAAGGCATCACGGGCAGTCGTTTTGGCCATGCCCAACTACACTGCCAGAGGGCGGCGGAAGACGCAAGCTATTGTTCACCCTTCATACAAACGATATACTAGCCAGCCCAGCCTGGCGTTAACCGATGGCAGATGACGCACTCACACCGTGAGCGGTTTGTCCTACCGTCGCAACGAAATTCTCCAGCGCCCGGACCGGCGCAAGGTCATTGAAGACCGCCATTTTTTGGGCGCGGATTTTCTCGCCGAGCATCGCCCGCCAGTTTGCGTCGCGTCCTAAGCGGACGGCGATCTCCACGTATTCGTCCACGTCCCCAGCGATCAATTCATCCAGTCCGGCGCGGCGCAGAATCGCGTAAGTGTGCCGTCCTCGCAGCATCGGTCCCGGCAACGTGACCATGGGTTTGTCACACGCCAGCGCTTCCAGACTGCTGTTCCCGCCCGACCACAAGATGCTGTCCAGGACGATCGCGGCCCGCTGCGTCGCTTGAAAGAATTCGGCCTCCGACATTCTGGGATAGAAGGCGACGTGCTCATCCGCGTTCAAATTCAGTTTGGCAAAGGCGCGCCGCAATCGGTTCCGGAACTTTTCGGTGACCGCGGCCGAATGATGCCCAATGAACCAGAACTTCGCTCCGCGCACTTTTGCCGCGATCCGCGGATAAACGGAATCGAACTGCGGCAGCAGTTTGAAGAGGCTCTGGCTGCAGAAATAACTCAGCGGCCCGCCGGTGGGGCGGACCTGCCGGTCCGCCGCAGGCAGTTCGGGGTGGGCGTAGCAGATGGAAAGAGACGGCAGCCGCACCAACTTTTCAGAGTAGTGCGCCGCCGCGTTTTCAGGCTCCATCAATTCGCTGCTCAGAAAATAATCGATCGCGGAAAGACCGGAGGTCACCGGATGGCCCCACGTGCCGCACTGGACCGGCGCCAGCCGCAACGCGGCCAGAGGTTGCGTTCGGAAATGAATTCCGATGTCCAGATACACGATGATGTCGAACGCCGCGTCTTGCATCCATTCCACCAGGCGCCTCACGGGTAACGCGCCGAGATCGTGAGTCCGGCAATGCAAGGAGGCATCCGGCGCACGCGAATCCACGTTCCCCACGAGGCTGACGGCGTGAACCTCAAATCGGGAGCGATCCAGCTCGCGGAGCCACCCCTCGAACAGTTTGAGAATGGTGTGATGCCGGAAATGGGAACTCACGAAAGCGATGCGCAGCTTGTCCTGCGCGCCGAGCCGGCGTTTGGGAATGGGTTTCGTCAGTCCGGGGCAGGCGATGGCGGCCAGTGCAGAGAGCAGTTCGCCGTACTGCCCCTGCAATCGCGTGTGATCCCGCCCCTGGTAGTGCAGGTAGAAATTGGTTTTCCAGGAAAGCAAAGCGAGGGCCTGGTCGGCGTCCGCCATCGGCTTGCTTTTGATTTCATGCAACAGGCAAGCGAGGCCTTCGGACCAGCGGGCTTCGCAAGTGTCGATTTCCTTCTCGTCCTCATAAACGATGGGGAGCGCAAAAGTCCGGCCCCAGCGAGCCATCCAATGATTCGGAGCTGACTGCAGGGTGGCGTCGTACTCGCGGATCGCTTCTGCGGTCAGCCCGCTCTGTTCGTGAGCCAGAGCCAGATTGAGCCGAACCTCAACCACGTCGGATTTGAATTCGAGCGCGCGGCAATAAGCGGAGGCCGCCTCTTCGAACCTTCCGGCCTCCTGCAACGCCACGCCCAGATTTGCATGCATCTCCCGGAAATTCGCCCCGCCATCGCGCGCGCGACGATACGCCGCGATGGCGTCCTCAACCCGCCTCTGTTCCCAAAGCAAACATCCGAGATGAAAGTGCGCTTCAAGGAAATCCGCTTTGCACGAGAGGGCCTTTTCCAGGCACGCGATGGCGCCGGTCCTGTCTCCGATTTGGTTCGTGGCGAGGGCGAGATTGAAGAGTGTATCCGGAGCCTGAGGTTCAACTTCGAGAGCTTCTCGATAGACCGAAACCGCTTTGGGAAAGTCGCCCGAAGCGGCCAGGGCGTTTCCGAGGTTGAGCAGGATGGTCGGGTTGTTCGGCTTCAGCGCTGCCGCCCGCTCCAGGAACCGAACGGCTCCGGAAGCGTCATTGGAATTCAAAGCGGAGAGACCGCGCAGGTGCAGCGCCTCGAAGTTTTCGGGTTCCCGCGCCAGCACTTGATCGCAGAGTTCAGAGGCCTGGCCCCACTGCCCCGACCTCTGATGCTTGAGGGCCTGTTCCAATGCCCCCTGAACGTCTCCAGCCCCGATGGTTGATGCCGGTTTCAATAGGGATATTCTAACTGCCTGCCGAAGATCAGCAACTTCTTGCGACGGCTCGGGGCTGATTTGGGCATTTGAATTTCCAGGCGAAACTCTGGCACTATCCGGCCCATGGGCATTTCGCCTCGGCAGTTTGAGCAAATGAAGCAGCGTCTGAGCGGCGGCCGGAAAGCAGTCGCGGCCCCGGTCCTCGGCACTCAATTGCGCGCTCCCGCCGCGAATCACGAGATCATCCTGGGCGTCGATCCATCGTTGCGCGGCACGGGCTACGGAATCATTCAAGCCGCCCGGCCGCATCCGCGCGCGCTGGCCTTTGGCACGATTCGCTGTCCGGCGGGCTGGGAGCCGTCGCGCTGTCTGGTCCGGATCGTTCACGAATTGCGGGAAGTCCTGAAAAAGCATCACCCGGCGGCGTGCGTCATCGAAGGACTTTTCTACGCGCAAAACCTGCAAACCGCCTTGGCCATGGGCCAGGCGCGTGGGGCGAGCCTCGTGGCGGTGGCTGAAGCCGGCGTCGCAATCTACGAAATCGCGCCGCGCAAAGTGAAACAAGCGATCGTCGGTTACGGCGCCGCCCAGAAACTGGCCGTCGCCAAAATGGTCCAACGGATGTTGCACCTGGATGCCCCGCCAGAGGCGGACGCAGCCGATGCGCTGGCTCTGGCGCTGGCCCACGCGCAGCAAAGCTCGCGTTATTCGCTCGCAACGCCCCGGCGGATTTGACATGCACAACGAATCCGAGGAACAGATTACGATCGTGGGGCGGGTGATAATATCTCGTAGCGCAGAGTTGCACTCTGCCGTATCGCAGAATTGCATTCTGCAGCGCTTCGGCTTAATCGAGAGCGAGGGAATTGTTTGCCGCGCCGCCGATTGTAAATCGGCGATACAGCAGATTGAAAATCTGCGCTACCCCCCGCGTCGATCCGTCGCCAATCTCGTGGATTAGAACCGAACACTAACGCAAATCGGAAAATGTTTCCCCATGATCGCCTTCTTACACGGCAAATTGGTTGACGTTCTGCCGACGCAAGTGACGGTCGATGTCAACGGCGTCGGCTACGACGTGCTCATCCCATTATCCTCCTACGACAAGCTTCCCGCGCCTGGACGTGAAGTGCGCATCCTGACGCATCTGGCGGTGCGCGAGGATGCGCACGTGCTCTACGGATTCATGACCGAAGAGGAGCGCGAGATGTTTCGCATGCTCATCAACACGGTGAGCGGCATCGGCCCGAAAATCGCCCTCAACGTCCTCAGCGGCATGAGCGTCACCGCGTTCCGCGGCGCCGTGGCCAACGGCGATGTCAAGGCGCTCTCGCAGATTTCGGGCGTGGGCAAGAAGACCGCCGAACGCATCGTTGTAGAATTGAAGGACAAGGTCGGCGCGGTCGGCGCCTGGGAAGCGACCAGCGCCAGGCGCGCGCTTTCCCCGCAAGACCAGAAAGTCAACGACGCCGTGCTGGCGTTGATCGCGCTCGGCTACAAACAAGTCGAAGCGCACGATGCCGTGCGCGCGACGCTGGTGTTGCTGGGGCCGGAGGCCGGGGTGGAGGAATTGGTCCGCGCCAGCCTCAAGAAAAGCGTGTGATGCCCGCCCGGCTTGAACCAGGAGCCACCTCTGGATTTCTCCCTCTCCTCCCTTCACAGGGAGGGGAGGGTCGGGGAGATGAGGTCCGTCTTCACGGGCTTTCCCCTCTCCTCGATCCTCTCCCCGCTCGTTCCTCGCAGGGAGAGGAAGAAGGGCCTGCCCCTGATCGTAATCTTGCGCACCGCCCTTTTGCATGGACCGTTTAACCAAACCTTCGCGCGTGGTGGTGCCGCACGGTGTTGCGTGGCATGGACGGCTCGCGGCGGCGGCGATTTACATGCTCATTCGACTCATCGCTGGGACGGTTCGCTTCCGGGTGGCGGATCGCTCCGGCGTGACGGAAGGCAGCTTCAAAGGCCCCGCGATCTTTTGCGTCTGGCACAATCGTCTGGCGCTGGGGCTGATTCTCTACCGCCAATTCATTTGCCGAAAGGATGCGCCCCGGTCCTTGGCCGCGATGGTCAGCGCCAGCAAAGACGGCGGTTTGCTCGCCCGCATTCTCGAACTCTTCGACGTTCAGCCCGTCCGAGGTTCCAGCAGCCGGCGGGGACCCCAGGCGCTCCTGGAACTCACGACGTGGGCCGAACGCGGATACGATCTGGCGATCACTCCCGACGGCCCGCGGGGCCCGTGCTACCTGGTGCAAGATGGAATAACTTCGCTGGCTCAGTTGACCGGCCTGCCCATCGTGCCCGTGACTTACCATCTAAGCCGGAAAATCTGCCTCAAGAGCTGGGACCGATTTCAAATTCCGCTTCCTTTCGCGAAGTGCGACGTGACACTGGGCCGCCCGGTTCAGGTGCCCCGCGAGGCTTCGGACGCGGAGCGCGCTGATTTGCGGCAGAAACTGGAAGCGCAAATGCGCGAACTCACGGTGGATTGAACAGGTAGGGCGAGTCCGTCCCGGCGAGCCGCTCGACGTGCATGGAACACGTCCGACTCGGCTCGCTGGGGACAGGCTCGCCCTACCCAGCGGTTCATGGGAAGTTCCCATGGCCACGGTGCCATGCACTCGGCCCTTGAACCCGTCGATGGTAGGGCGGCGCTGCTGCGCCGCCGTATCGACCGAAGACCGGCTGCGCGGCAACGCAGCCCTACCAGGTTCATGGGAAGTGTTCACCGACTGCCGCGTTGCGGCGGGTTCGTTGCGAAGGCGGTCTGGTAGAGCGCCCGCCGTTCGCGGACAGCCTGGATGTAACTGCGCGTTCCGGGAAAATCCATTTCCGCCAGAAACGCCGCGCTGTTGGTTTTGGCCGCCCCGCGCATCCAGCGCAAGACATGCGTCCGGCCCGCGTTGTAATCGGCCAGCGCATACGGCTCGGGATCGTCGGACTGACGGTAACGTTTCAGAAGTTTGCCCAGATACCACGCGCCGGCGCGGATGTTCATGTCGGGGTCGAGCAGTTGTTCGTGGGAAAAAAACAACAAACGCTCTGCTTCCGCCCATTCTTTCGCGGCCAGGGATCGGATTTGCATGAGTCCGAGTTCGCCGGCGCTGCCGCGCGCCCCGGAGTTGAAGCGGCTTTCCCGCCACACGACCGCTTTGATCAAGGTCGGATCGACCCCGTACTGCCGCGCCGCGCTTTGGATGGAGCCATCGTAACGGCGCTCACCCTGGGAACGGTACCACCAGTAGATCGCGGCCAGATCGACGAGCGCGATCGCCAGAAAGAGCCAGAGCCACCGACGTTGCACGCCCATGCTTTTAGTTTCCCAATAAATCGTTGCCAAGTTTTGTCGCGCGTATAGATTGCGCTCTGTCTCCGATAACGGTATGTCCTCCAGCGGTGAGAACACAGCGCCTGAGCCGGGGCCGGCTGAAGAAGTGCCAGGCCGCGAGATTCTCATCTACGTCGTGGATGACGAATCCATGGTCGGCGAAGTCGTGGAAGTCATCCTGAAACTGAAGGGATTCCGGCCGAGATTATTCACCGATCCCGAAGCCGCCTATCAGTTGTCCGTGAGGAACCCAAACCGGACTTGCTCCTCACGGATTTCCTCATGAGCCCGATCAATGGGATGGAGCTGATCGAGCGCTGCAAACGCGTCCAGCCGGAGTTGAAAACCATCCTCTACAGCGGAAACGTCGGCGAGGAAATCATGCAGTATTACTCCGCCAAACCCGACGGCTTCCTCAGCAAACCTTTCCTCCCCAAAACGCTCGTCGCCGTTGTCTATTCCGTTTTGCGAGGCTAGTCCCTCGCCGGTGCATCTACGAGTTGTCGGTTCCACCCATTTTTCAGACAGGCTCTAAGAGCGTGTCCGAAAATTGCGCGGGGTCCTGCGGCGAGGGATTTTGGCTGTGGCCAAGGCGGCGAGGTCTGAGCATCCCCAACGCGGGCTGTAAGGACCGAGCCAACGCAGGCCACGGACAAAAGAC
>VHCZ01000326.1 GCA_016871535.1 Verrucomicrobiota bacterium | reverse complement strand
AATGATCGTGGAGGGAAGGGAGTGCAGGAAGATGGAAGGAAGCTGGCCCGAACGACAGGCCATAAACCGCTGCGAGTGCCTGCGAGGGCTGTGCCGCAGGGTTGAAGGAGCAAGTAACGCCAGGTTCGTAGCGCAGAGTTGGACTCTGCTGTATCGCCGATTTGCAATCGGCGGCGTGCCGGCGAATTCCCTGGTGTCGGAACTTGCCGGGGTCTCGCGGAATGCAATTCCGCGAGACGGCTGAGCCTGTGCGACACCGCGGCGGGATGGAAAGATTGACGCAGCCAAAGCGCCGCTCTAAACAGGGTGGGAAGCAATCAAAACCAAATCATGAGCCTTAACACTGTCACTTCCCTCCGCACCATTACTGCGAACACGCAATCCAAAGTCGAAGCTGAGCTCTCCGCGACCGGCGGTTTGCTCCGGCTCGCGCCGACGTGGGTGCCCCGCTCCTTTCTTCAGCCTGGCCTGCGCCTGAAACTTCACCCGGACGACACGTATGCTTACGGCGCCAACCGCGGCGGCATTGACGAGCGTTGGTTTGCTTCAACGACCGAAGCCGCCAACGAAGGCCGGGTGCCGGACGAAGGCTTGAGCTATGTCGTCATCGGCAAATCGCGGTTCACCTTGCGCCAGGCGGTGGCCGATTGCGGCGCCACGCTGATCGGAAAGCGGCTTTGGAACAAATACAAGCGCTGGCCGGTCTATTCGAAGTTTTTCGACAACATGGGCCCGATCCCGCATCACATGCACCAGAACGAAAAACAAGCCCGGCTCGTGAAGCAAGAGGGCAAGCCCGAGAGCTATTACTTTCCGCCTCAGCACAACAACGTCGGGAACAATTTCCCCTACACCTTCTTTGGCCTCGAACCCGGCACGACCAAAGCGCAGGTCAGGAAATGCCTTGAGGATTGGAACAAAGGCGACAACGGCATTTTGGATTTGTCAAAAGCCTATCGCCTCAAGCCGGGCACGGGCTGGCTGGTGGGTCCGTGCATTTTGCACGCGCCTGGTTCGCTCTGCACCTACGAACCGCAATGGGGCAGCGACGTGTTCGGCATGTATCAAAGCCTGGTCGAAGGCCGCTACGTTCCGTGGAGCTTGCTCGTCAAAGACATGCCCAGGAGCAAGCATCGCGACCTGGATTTCATCGTGGACCAACTTGATTGGGACGCGAACGTGGATCCGAAGTTCAAAGATCACCATTACCTGGAGCCCGTCCCGGTCGCCGACACGCGCAAAGAAGGCTATGTCGATCGCTGGATCGTCTATGGCGACATCAACGGCAAGCAATACTTCACGGCCAAGGAACTCACGGTGGAACCGGGGGTGTGCTGCACCGTGAAGGACCGCGGTGCGTACGGCCTGATTTGCGTGCAAGGCAAAGGCGCGATCAACGGCCAGCCGTTGAACAGCCCGAAGCTGATCCGGTTCCATGAACTCACCGAGGACGAATACTTCTGCACCGAGGATGGCGCGAAAGCCGGTGTGACCTTCGAGAACACCAGCGAAACCGAACCGCTGGTCACGCTCCGCTACTTCGGCCCCGACGTGAATCCCGAGGCGCCGGCGATGGGGGCATATCGGAAAAGCAAGTTCGCTTAAGGTGCTTCCGGAATGGCCATGTCTGGGCTAAACAATGGCAATGCCACCGCACAACGCGCATGGCCTATTGCCGGATTCTCGCTGCCTTGAAACCGAACCACGACTTTGAGCGTGACATGCCGATGTCGGAAAGATGGCGGCTGCACCGGCGTGAATTGTGAGAGCACCAGCAAAAGCGAGCCGCTGGTGAACCGACCGAGCCTCGGGGAACTCCGGTGAAACGATGAGGATTTATCGGGGTTGCAGCGATACGACTCGTGGTTGGCCGATCAAGTTGCAGGCGATGCTCAGCCTGAAGGAACTGAAGAATGATCGCCCTTTTTGGAGATTGATGAGCTGAATGTGACTGCCTCCTTTTGCCTGGGTCGTGGCCCTCGACAAAGGATCCGGCAAAGAAATCTGGAGGGCCCTCAACGACGCGTTCACTTACAGCTCACCGATTGTCGTGACCGCCGGCGGAAGAAGACAACTCATTGTCTGGACGCAACCAGCGGTGACTTCGCTGGACGCGGCCACCGGGCAAATCTGGTGGCGGGAAATGTTTCAGACGCCGGGCGACACCGCGGTGTCCACGCCGGTCTTTGCGAATGACCGGCTGTTAATTGGCGGGCTGATGTTTCAGCTCAACACAGAAAAGCCGGCCGCTTCCGTGCTCTGGCCGGACACGCGGGCGGTTTCCAAGCGAGTAGCAACACATCGACCGCTCTTGTGCAAGGCGGCCACGTTTACTCGGCGAGAACTTCCGGCGAATTTGTCTGCCTGGAAGCCGGCAGCGGGAAACAAGTCTGGCAGACGAATTCGGTGACGAAACCGGGAAACGGCTCCAGCATCCATCTGACTCCACGCGGCGATGCCGTTTTTCTTTTCACCGACGAGGGGAACTTGATCCGGGCGAAACTCACGCCACAAGGGTACCGCGAAATCAGCCGGGCGCGTTTGTTGGAACCAACCTACCAGTTCGGCGACAAGAAATGCGCCTGGACGCCGCCGGCCTATGCGAATCGCCAGGTGTTCGCGCGCAGCGACGCCGAACTGGTTTGCGCCTCGCTGGCCGCAAAGCCTTCGCCGTAAGTAGGCAGTCGAAATTGGGGAGCACACCCGCCCTCGCGTGTCTCGACCGGCGCCCCCGCCGGTCGGAACGTTGTAGAAACTCAGTCGCCAAAAGGTGACCGCTCCTTCCGAGTGGTGTGGTCGGCGAGGGCGCCGACCACAGCACGCGAGGGCGCGTGCGCCCCCCATCCGACTGAATTGATACGGCTTACTGATCAGACCGTGGGATAGAATACACTTTGCCAGGAGGGATTTTGGCCAGCCGCGAGGAGCGCGCGAGGCGGTGTATCCCTGCGATCCACAACGAGCGAGCGACGAAGCGGGCGCGTCCGAAAAATGGGTAGCGCGGGCGACTCGCTCGCCCAGGTCGACGACCCGCCGACCCGGAAGTGCGTAACGCCCCGGTGCGGAAAAGGCTGCCGGTCAATTTCTCAACTTGAAGCGTTCTCCGGTAGCCAGGCGCAGGGTTTCGAGCAGAGTGTTCCAGGTCGGCTCCCGTTTTGGCCCGTCCTCCGGCCAGAAACTGAAAGTAATCAGCGGAAGGATGTCAGCGCGCAAGGCCAGGGCGCACCGGGAGAGCGCCGTGCGTTTCTCCACCGGATCGAGGAAATCGTACTCCAACCACACCAGCTTCAGATCGCTTCGCGCCGATTGACGCACGCTGGCCAGGTCGCGGGGTCCGGCTTCTCCTCCCACAGCGCTGCATAACATCTGGTCCAGCGGCAACCGGGACCAATCGACGCTCAAATCCAGGTGCATGATGGAGAATTCGAGCACGCACTGGTCGGCAGGCGGCTCGGCATCGTAAAAGCAGATCGAGTTGTTCGACGGCTTCACGATCCACGACGCAGGATACTCGAAGGAGACATCGCCGCGGTTGGCCACAAAGACGTTGTTCCCCGGCTTGGCCTGGATCGAAATATTCTTGTCCAGCTTGATCGTTCGTTTGTGCCACATCGCGGGCTCACCCTATTGGATCGCGCGTGACAAGTCCAGGCACGCTGCGACGACGGCGTGCTTCCCAATGGAGCGTACGTCGTGTTACGCTCATGCGTGTGAAAACAATTGACCCGAACCTCCTGAATGAGGTGGCACGGCGGCTCGCCAACGAACTCCAGCCGTAAGGCATCTGGCTTTTCGGTTCACACGCGTGGGGCACGCCGGATGAAGGCAGCGACTTGCACCTGTTCGTTGTCGTGCCGGAGAGCAGCGAGTCGCCGGTCGAGCGCATGAGGCGGGCGCACCGCTGCCTGCGTGGCCTGGGCATCGCGAAGGACATTCTTGTCAAGACTCGCGAGGAATTTGACTGCTTGCGGGCCTTGCCATCGACACTCGACCACCTCGTTTTCCATCGGGGGCGGCGGATCTATGGATGACACGAAGCGTGAATGGGTGCGGTCGTGGTTGGCCAAAGCGCACAGCGATCTGCACTCCGCCTGCGCGCTTGCGGCCCTGTCCGAACCTGCCACCGACACCGCTATCTATCTACCACTGCCAGCAGGCGGCGGAGAAGGCCCTCAAAGGCTACCTCGCCTTCCGTGATCATCCGCTAGCACGGACCCACGATCTGGAGCGGCTGCTGGAACTCGCCGCCGCGCTGGACGCCGCGTTTGCTCCGCTGGAAACACAGGCGGATGTTCTCAATCCTTATGCCACGGCCTTTCGTTATCCCAACGCGCTGGGATCACAATTCCCTTCGGTTGCCGAGGTCAACACTGCCATCGCCCACGCCCAGGCAATCTACGATTTCGTGCTTCTGCAGATCCCTTCATCCGCGCATCCTGGAACGAATCAATCTGGTGCTACATGAAAGTTGAAGCAGCCAGCCACTCTATGAGACCATCCTCACCTTACCGCAATCTCGCAGTTCTCTCCCGCAGCTTGTTTGTTATCACGGCCAGGGCAGCACTTCGTCCTCGATGTGGTTTCACAACGCGGAGTGGCTCGATTTGAACTCGATCCAATCCGGGCACACTTTCAAATCGGACAGTTACGCCTTTGTCAGCAAGGACTACGCGCTCACGCCCGCCAAGCCCGCCGTGGACATGGAACCGGCGTATGAAAACCATCCGACCGGCGCCAATCAGCCGCGCGTGGACGCTCACAAAGTTCGCACGCAGGCCTACGCGGCGATGCTCGCCGGCGCGGCGGGGCACGGTTACGGCTCGTTGGACTTGTTTTGGTTTTACAAAGATGCCGACGGCCCGTTTCCGAATAATGGATTCCAGCATTGGCGCACGGCGGTCGCGTACGAAGGCACTCGCCAGATGGGACTGATGCGCCGCCTGTTCGAGCAGCGGCCCTGGCACAAAATGATTCCCGACCCGTCAGTCCTCGCGTCGGAGGCGGGCAGTGGTCCGTATCGCCTCGTCGGTGGGCGTGCGGAGGACGGAAGCTTCGTAATCGCTTACACGCCGGTCGGCCGGCCTGTCAGCATTCAACTGAACAAACTCCGCGCTCCATCCGTGACCGCTCAATGGTATGATCCGCGCGGCGGAACGTGGAAACCCATTGGCCAATATTCCAACAAAGGCGTCCAGGAATTCGTCCCGCCCACACGGGGTGAGAAAGACGACTGGGTGCTGGTGCTCGATTCCAACCCCTGAATAATTTGCTTGCTGCCGGTTCGGATGTTCACGCCATGACCGCGGCGAAGGGGATGCTCTCGATGAAGGTCAGGAACGATGGCGGAACGTCGGATGACACCATTGCCGGCACTACAGGCCCCTGGAGTTCGAGGCGTTTCATAAGAGCCTGCCTGCGTCGTTACTCGCGAAAGATCTACATGAACACGATAATGCTGTTTATCCTCGGTGCTGCGGTTCTGCCTTGCCCGTCCCTTGCACAAGACAACTCGCTGAAATCCGACGCCGGCAAGGTCACGTTACACTCCCAGGGCCTGCACGGCTACATCGGCTCTGGCCACGAGAAACTCCCGGCCAATGGCGGGTGGTGACGTACTCGTGGTATCGCTTTGTGGACCAACCTTCGTTCCAGCAATACAACTGGAGCGTGGAGAAGAAAGCGAAGCTGCAAGCCCTCGTGGAGAAACTCCACGCGCATTGGCCGATGGATCGCGATTACATGGCGCCGCCCACCCGCGGCAAACTTGTTTCCCTCGATCCCGCCTTGCTCGTGTTGCCGCCCCCGGGCTTGGAAGTCGGCTACGTCCCGATCGTCACGCGCCAGGCGGCGGCAATCAAGCCGGCCGGTTCGCCTGAGTAACAGACCTTCAACGTCCCGAAGGCGGGGTTCACTGAATGCTCCCCTTCCTGCCCCGCAACGAGGCGATCCTGCAGACGGAGGCGGAGAAGTGAATTGGAGGCACGCCGGTGCGCCTGCGTGAACTCCAAGCCGGGTCAAAGCCTTGTCTTGATGCCGCAGGCACGGAGGGCGCACCAGCCGCGCAGGGCTTCGAAGGCAACGAACGCACCTGACCCCAACAAGGCGATTCCGAGCCACGGGGAAACGGTGAATCCGAATGCAGCGCCGACAAACAACGCCAGCGCGCCCGCGCCTCGGATGAGGCGGCCTTTGTTGTCGATGTTTCGGGAGAAGACGGGCTTCATCGTTTCAGTTTCTTTGCGGGTTTGCGCAGCTCGTCCAGCTTTGAACACAGCTCCGCCAAGTCTTTCACTTGGGTCGCGCCGATTTTTGCGAGAACGTCGTGGTAGGC
>VHCZ01000325.1 GCA_016871535.1 Verrucomicrobiota bacterium | reverse complement strand
GGCTGGTTTCCCCTCGTTCCAACTGGTCAATTCCATTTTGGATTTCTTTCCTGAGCTCTTGACGGCGATTATGGCGGAGCGCTTCGCGGGCTTTAAGGAGGTCCAGTGCGGCAGCCACGACCTCGCTCTGGGTCAGATAGGAACCGGAACTCACCGCTGAAACGATGAAATCTTGGTGTTCTTCTTTCATTGTGATCGGAAGCGTCGTCATGAGTCGCAAGATACCTGGAGCCGAAGGTGCGTGCAAGGCCGCAAGCAAATTGGGAGGGTGAGGCTCCCGCCGAACCCTGGAAAACCGCGTCCCTGATTTTCATGCGACTGAATCTGTTTGTCAAAAAGCAACGCTGGACCCTCACGCTTCGCGGCTGGTCTATGGAAGAATCCTGAAGCACCAGATAAACGTGGGCATCCTTTCCGGCATCGACCTTCGTTTTGACGCCGACCGTTGGTGGGCGTCAAGCGACGGCCTCCGCATCGTCCTCTACGAAGCGTTCGCCTATTTCTACACCGCCCTCTTCGGGCCGTGGCGGTGACTACTGCCCACTGCCCGCTGTCGCCTGCTGCTGGACCGCCGCCCCAGCCGCCGACGCCCCTCTGCGTATGCTACTCCGGATGCGTTGCAGGTTCTTCGCCTCGCGCGAATTCTTCCCGAGCATCCCCATCATCGCATCAATTACACCGCTGCCATCCGGAGACTGACAACGTTCTTATGGGCTCGCCAGACCAGGCGCCCGGCCCAGGCCGCCAGCGCGGCGAGCGCAATCGCCAGTCCAATGCAAAAGCGTCGGTTCATAGGGCTCTGACTGTACGTTCGACAAGTTTTCCCAATGATACGTCTGTCGGCGTGCGCACCGAACCGGAATGTGACGAGCGAAGGAGAAACTGCAACGACGTCGGAATCGCATGGGATGGGACCCTTCCACGAGGCAAGTTTCACAAGCCAGGAAAGAAACCTCCGATCAGGTCGGCACGGTTTGGATTTTCGGCCAGCAACCACCCGACCGCCAGCGCGACCCCGCCGGTCCCGATGGCGAAGAACCATGGCGCCGGGCGAGAACGCTCCTTCTGCTGCACTCCGTCAGAATCAATGGGTAGGAACATGGGTATGCTCCAGGTCACTTCTCCATCCGTGTGATCCGTGTCATCCGCGGTTAATCGGGTTGCGGCTCGCCGTTTCCAACATTCATCCATTCATAGCCGATCTTCTAATGCAGGGTTCAAATCCTTAACAGGAGAAAACAGAGACCACAGAGTTAAGAACTCCGTTTACTCCGTGGCCTCCTGTTAAGAACACCGACGTGTGTTTTGGCATACTCTCTTATCCGTTCTTTGGATCCTGGCGAGCGCCGTGTGATGAAGGGCCGGTAAAACGGGACGAAGGAGACGCAAGGCGGGTCCGAGAATTTTTGACTACTGATCCCTGTCCGCTAAGCCCCCACCCACGCCGAACGATCCTCCGCGAGGTGCGCCAGTGTCAGCTTGCCGCTTTGGAAATTGTCCGCCTCCAGATCGCCGACAATCTGCAAAAACCGGTGGCCTTCCTCGTCGCGGCAAACTTCCTTGAGAAACGTGAACTCGGCGACGCCCCGCAATTCCGTGGCGGCGCGCGCCGTGCAAACGGCCCAATGCTCTGACCGTGGATTCAATTTCGTCTCCCAGCGATTCAAGGTGGCGCAGAATTCAACCGGAAGCTCCAGGTCCCGGGCCACTTGGACGACGATGTTGTGATGCGTCAGATCTTCGCGAATGGCCTCCGAAAGCGGCTCGGAAACCAGGTCCATGAGTTCGGCCACGCTTTTCAGGCGAAAGCTCCGCAGCGTCGTCGCCCGCGCAATGGGCTGGGCCAGCCATTGCAGCGGCTCAGGCAATTGATCCGAGATGAAGGCCGTGCCCGTCGTGAGAATCAGTTGTTGGTGTTCCTCCTCCGGCAAAGACTCCCAGTCCTGAACGGAAAGGCTGAGGTAGCTTTTCAGGAGATGCCAGAATTCCGAGAAGAGGATGCGCCGCTCCCGGAGCTGCGTTTCCACGAGCGGCAAGAGGTGCTGCAAGTGCGGCCCGCCTCGCCAGACATCCCGGATCTGAGAATCCCGGAACCGATAAAGCGAGGGCTGCGCGAGCATTTGATCCGCGGTCTCATCGGCAATCGAAAGCCGGGAACTCCCGATGGCCAGCTCGAAAAACGCAACCCCGGCCGAAAAAATATCCGACCCCTGCGTCAGCGGCAGCCCGGTCTGGACGTTCGACGCGTCGATGATCAACTCCGCGTAATCCGGCGTCGCGGAATAGACATAGTTCTCCGTATCGCGGCCGTGGCGCGGCGTGAAGAACGCGCCCAGATCGACGAACTTCACTCGTTCGTCAAAAAGCCGGATGACGTTGTCGGGTTTGAAATCGATCAGGATGATCCCGTGACGGTGGAACAAACTCACAACCGCGAGCGTTTCATACAGCGCCGCTCGAAACTGCGAGACCCAGCCCTCGGGATAGCCTGCGTCCGCGGCGGACTGCGCCCACGCCAGCAAGTTGTCTCCTTGAAGGTATTCCATGGCGATGAACGCGAACTTGCGCTCCACCTCCACGTCCGACCCAAAAAAAGCCGGGACCCGGCTGCTCAACTCTTCGATCCCTTGAATGTCCTGAAAGTTTTCCACCTCGACGCGGAATCTCAGGTAGGGACCGTAACTCAGTTCGTCTTCCTTTCCGCAGTCCACGTCGAACGTTTTCAAGATCAGTCCGGGGTGCGTGGTGGCATAGACCGACGTCTCGCTGTTCTGATTGAGCAGGTGAGTGAGTTCGACTTTGCCGACGCCCGAGAGATTGACGCTTGTGCCCGCCAGTCTGCCCGCAGGCGAGTCGGTTGATTCCAGTGTTGCCATAAGCGGTCCGGTGTTTGGGGTTGGCACTTTCTAGCATATCAGTTGTCAGTTGTCAGTTGCCAGTTAACTGAGGGAACTGAGGGAAACGTCGAATTCCTTGCACTTGCCCTGGCAGTTTCATTAAATCCCCGCGTGCCGACCGCCGTTATCGCCGTTGCCAATCAAAAGGGAGGCGTGGGAAAAACCACCACGTCGGTGAATCTTGCGGCGTGTGCGGCGGCCACGGGAAAAAAAATCTTGTTGGTGGACCTCGACCCGCAAGCCAACGCCACCAGCGGCGTCGGTCTGGAAAAGACCGAAGGCGCGAGCGCGTATCGGCCGCTCCTCGGCGAAGGCAGCCTGGCCGACAAGATCAAAGCGACCGCCTTCGAGCGGCTCGACATTATTCCCAGCGAGACCGACATGTGCGGCGCGGAGATCGAGCTTTCCCGGCTTGACGACCACCTCCGCCGGCTGCACCACGCGCTCGACCCGATTCAAAAGTCTCAACGCTACGACCTGATCCTGATCGATTGCCCGCCCGCGCTGGGCATTCTGACGTTGAACGTTTTTGGCGCGGCGGACTGGCTCGTGGTGCCCCTGCAATGCGAGTATTACGCGCTCGAAGGGATTTCGACCATCACGCGAATCCTCAATCAGCTTCGGGACACCGGCGTCAACCCGCAACTGGCGCTGCTCGGGGTCGTGATGACGATGTTCGACGGGCGCACGAAGCTTTCCCAGCAGGTCGTCAGCGAAGTTCGGAATCACTTTGGCGAATTGGTGTTCGACACGGTCATTCCCCGCACCACACGCCTGGCCGAGGCGCCAAGCTACGGCAAACCGATTATTCACTACGACAAATACAGCGCCGCAGCGGCCGCTTATGAAGTCTTGACGGAGGAATTGTTGAAGCGGTTGAAGTTGTGACCGTGCAGTTCCGGGTTTATCGAGTAGCTTAGTCCATGGCGAAGAAACCCATTGAAATGGTGATCGAGTCGGTGACGATGGAGTTGCCGGACACCAAAACCATCCACCTCAAGTGGCCCGAGGATTAACATCATCTTCAACGACGAGTTCCACCAGATGGAAATGGACAACCCGAACTTCGATTTTTACGTGACCTGCACGCGCCTTCATCCGCAGGATGCCTGGACCGGACGGCGCGGGCGCATCGACGCCGCCTGGGTCCGCGAACACATCCACGATCCGCCGAAGACGGTCTTCTATGCGTGCGGGCCCAATGAGCTGGTCGAGTTTGCGGAGAACCTCGTGCTGCGCGACCTGGGTTTTCCCAAGGACCAGATGAAGACGGAAAAGTGGGGATGACCGACGGTCTCAAATCTCAAATTTGAAATTTGAAATCTCAAATCCGCATTCCGCACTCGGCACTCCAGAATCCGCAATCGGCAAAGCGTGATGCGTAAGACGTAATGCGTAAATCGTAACTCGTAAGATCGCGTCCAACTTTGCTGGAGAACCACATGCTAAAACGCACTCCGCTTTACGAAACTCACCAGAAACTCGGCGCGCGCCTGGTCGAGTTCGGCGGCTGGGAAATGCCGGTGCAATACACAAGCATCATGGACGAACACCAGGCTGTGCGCACCGCCGCCGGGATGTTCGACATTTCGCACATGGGCGAGGTCTCGGTGACCGGCCCTTCCGCGCTGGCGTTCTTGAATTCGGTTCTGACCAACGATCTTCGCAAGCTCACTCCGGGCCAGGGCCAGTACACGCTCCTGTGCAACGAGCGCGGCGGCGTGATCGACGATCTCTACGCCTACCGGCTGGGGGAGCAGGATTTCCTTTTGATTATTAATGTCTCGCGCATCGACGCCGACGTCGTTTGGTTGAAGGCGCACTTCCAGAAATCTGCGCCGGCCAAAGGGACCGAGCTGGACGACGTTTCCGATCGGATGGCTGCGGTCGCGATCCAGGGCCCCAAAGTGGCGGCGTTCATCGACGCTTGTTTTCCAGGTCCGCTGGTAGGCGGAACACTCGTCTGCAAGCCGTCCGAGCTGAAGAAGAACCAGATTGGCGCGGTGCAGTGGAACGACGTCCGGCTTTGGATTGCCCGGACAGGCTACACCGGAGAGGACGGTTTCGAGATCGTCGCCGAGGCCGAGGCCATCGAATCGGTCTGGCAGCAAGTCATGATGATGGGCCTGCCGTGCGGGTTGAAACCGGCGGGTCTGGGCGCGCGGGACACATTGCGCACTGAGGCCTGCTATCCGCTTTACGGCCACGAACTGAACGAAGACACGACGCCGCTGGAGGCCGGGCTTGCCTTTTTCGTTGCGCTCGACAAGGGAGAATTCATCGGCCGCACCGCGCTGGCTGCCCAGAAGGAGAACGGCGTGACCCGAAAATGCGTTGCTTTCAAGATGGCCGAAAAATCTGCCCCGCCACGGCCGGGTTATCCAATTTGGAACGCCGCGACGGGTGAAAAAAGAATCGGCGAAGTGGCGAGCGGGACGCAGAGCCCGACGTTCGGAGTGGGCATTGGACTGGGCTATGTCCCGGCGGAAACCGCGAAGCCTGGAACCGCCATTCAAATTGAGATTCGCGGCAAACGCTCGCCCGCCGTCATCGTTCCGAAGCCGATTTACAAGAAACCCGTTTGACGAAACCAGGGGCAACCTTTACACCGGACGCGTGGTGACGATCGCAGAAACGGGATTTCTCCGTAGCGCAGAGTTGCACTCTGCCGTATCGCCGATTTGCAATCGGCAGCGCTTCCACAAGTTCGAGGGCCTTGGCGCCTGTCTGGAGCCTGCGGAATGCAATTCCGCGATACGGCAGATGGCAACTCTGCGCTACTTGGCGAAGCCTTCTGCGCAACGCCCTTTGGATTGCGGCTTATGACCAAAGTTCCTTCCGAATTGAAATATGCCAAAACCCACGAATGGGTGCGCGTCGATGGCAACGTCGCGACCGTTGGCATCACCGATCACGCCCAGCATGAACTGACCGATGTGGTGTTCGTGGAATTGCCCGCGAAAGGCCGCGACCTCAAAGCTGGCGACGCCTGCGCCGTCGTTGAGTCCGTGAAAACCGCCAGCGACGTGTATGCGCCGGTGAGCGGCAAGGTTGTTGAAGTCAATCAGTCTGTCGTGGACGACCCCGCGCTCGTGAATGCGGAACCGTATGAGGGGGGATGGTTCTACAAAATCCAGATGTCGCAACCGGCTGAACTCAACAGTCTCCTGAGCGCCGCCGATTACGGCAAAATGGTCAATCGGTAGTCGAAGTAGGGCAGGCTTCCAGCCTGCCCCGAAGAGGCGGCAGGACAAGATCAAGGGTGAAGAAAAACGAATTTCTTCCTGAATGCTGGAGCTATGCACTGTGTTTAGGGTCTGTTTCGTAAATACGCTCACGTTCGTTGCGCCCAATTTGGCCTGGGGCAAGGCGCGACGAGCGAGCATCCCCCGCCAGTGGGGCTGTGACCGAGGAGCAACGCAGCCCCAGGCAAAATTCGGCGCAAC
>VHCZ01000324.1 GCA_016871535.1 Verrucomicrobiota bacterium | reverse complement strand
GAATTTTGCCTGGGGCTGCGTTGCTCCTCGGTCACAGCCCCACTGGCGGGGGATGCTCGCTCGTCGCGCCTTGCCCCAGGCCAAATTGGGCGCAACGAACGTGAGCGTATTTACGAAACGGACCACTTAGCCGCAGTGCAGCTTTGCCCGCGAGCTGCTCAAGCATGTCGCCCGGACGCCACGCGGACAAGCTGTCCGCGCTCCTTCTTTGAATCCTCATTGTCTTTCGGCTGAACGGCCGATTTCAGGTTCAACGATTTTAACCGCTGTAACGCTCCAACGCTCCGACCTACTCCCTTGCCCCCGGCACCGTCAGCGGCTGTCCGTTATGGCGAGGATTCAACGACAGGAGAAACGGGACGGCGCTTTTGGCCCACTGCTGAGGCGTGGGATAGGACGCCGCCGAACTTCCAAAACAGCTTTGCAGCATGTCCGTGTTGATGATGCCGGGATTCAGCGGCACCGCGGCCATGCCGGAGGGCAGTTCCTGCGCCAGCGCCTGAGTCAATCCTTCGATGGCCCACTTGGTCGCGCAGTACGGCGCCACCTCCGAACTGGCGCACCGGCCCCAGCCCGAACTGAAATTCACGATCACGCCGCTTCGCCGTTCCACCATGGCCGGCGCGAAATGCCGGATCACGCTGGCCACGCCTTTGACATTCACGTCAATGACGGCGGAGAACTCGGCGGCATCGATTTCCCACAAGCGGGCGTTGCGATTGATCAGCGCGGCGTTGTTCAACAGCAGGTCCGGCGCGCCGTGCGCGGCGAGAACTTTTCGCGCCCAGGATTTCACCGCTTCATCCGACGCGACGTCCACAATCGAGAAGGTGTGGGGTTCGCCCAGGTGCTCCTGGACTTTTTGGATCTCGGATCGCGACCGGCCGCACCCTGCCACCGTGTGGCCGCGGCGGCTAAATTCGTCGGCCATCGCCCGGCCGAGTCCGCGGGTGATTCCGGTGATCACAACGACCTTTCGTTCGCTCATGAAACTATCCCGTCGCATTCGCGTTGCGAGCGCAAGCAAAATGAACCGGTTCCAGGAGAGGGTAGGGCGAGTCCGTCCCGGCGAGCCGCTCGACGTGCGTCGAACACGTCGGACTCGGCTCGCTGAGGACAGGCTCGCCCTAGTGATGTGTCTCACAAATGGCTGGAGTTATGTTGCGCCCAAAACGGCCTGGGGCAAGGCGCAACGAGGGAGCATAGCCCCAGTGCTCTGCGACCGTTCATTCATGGGGAGCTTTCTTGGCCTCAGGGCCATGCACATGGCCCATGAAACTGAAAGCCGTGCGGACCGCAGCCTTCAGGCTGCTTCCGCGCACACTCCGGAGTCGAGCGTTGAAGTGGCCTAAAGGCCACGGTCCGGACGAACGGTTCAATGGATGAGCCGCATCGGCAACGCCTTGATTTGTCACCGCCGGGACGTAGAGTGAGCGAGAGATTCTGAAACGGAACGTGTCTTAAGCTTAACCGAACGAACGAGGTCCATATGCTCATCAGCCAATCCATGAACGACGCCATCAACCAGCAGATCGGAAATGAATTCAGCGCCTCCCTGCAATACGTCTCCATTGCGGCGCACTTCGCGTCCGAAACCTTGCCGGAACTGGCCGCGCACTTTTTCAAGCAGGCCGAAGAGGAACGGGACCATGCCATGCGCTTCGTGAATTACGTCGTCGAAGCGGGCGCGCGCGTGGAAATTCCGGCAATCCCGACGCCTCAGTCCGAGTTCAAAACCGTCGAGGAAGCCATCCAGCTTTCGTTGGATCGTGAGAAAACGGTGACGGAACAAATCAACGAATTGGTCCAGCTCGCGCTCAAGGAATCGGACTACATCACGAACAACTTTCTCGCCTGGTTCTTGACCGAGCAACTCGAGGAGGTTTCGAGCATGGAAAACTTGCTGAAGACGGTTCAGCGGGCCGGCGAAGCGAACTTGTTGTTCGTCGAAGATTACCTGGCCCGGAAACAAGGCAAAATATCCACTTCGCCCTCTATGCGCTGATAGTTCGCTTGAGGAGAGAATCTCGGAAGAAGCCATTTGTGAGACACATCACTGGGGCGGGCCTGTCCCCAGCGAGCCGAGTCGGACGTGTTCCACGCACGTCGAGCGGCTCGCCGGGACGGACTCGCCCTACCGGGTTTCATGGGCCGAGTGCAGGTCCGAAAGGAACAGGCAGCTTTCCATGACGATTTACGAATTTCCCCAATTCTTTTCTTGTTTTTTCTCCCCCGCAGCGTATAGAGACTCCCAGCCATGGAGGCGCTATCCAAAAAATATCTGAGGCGCAAACTTGCCGGCCATCCGTTTCTTTGCCTTTTGGTGCAGGACACGTGGTTTCGGCTGGGTTGCCTGGGTTTCATTCTGTTGCTCGTTTCGCTGGGACTGTTTCTCCCGCGCATCTGGACGGCTTCGCCGCCGGGTTTTCTTCCTGTCGTCAAGGTCAGCGGCCTCGACCTGGCGCAAGCGTGGTCGCTCAAGCGCAGCGCGCGCCAGGCGATGGCGGCCGGCCGGTTCGACGACGCCCACTATGCCTGGATGGCGGCGCTGGCCAACAATTCAGCGGATGCCAGTCTGCTTCGCGGATCCCTGGAGTGCGCTTCAACCAGCGCAAACAGGCGCAAATACCAAAATGCCGTAGTGCCGCAGGCGCTCTGGCTGCTTCGCCTTTGTGAGACGAACCGGAACGATTTGGAAAGAGTCGCGAAGGTTCTCTTTCAATACGGCCATTTTGAGAAGGTCGCTGCCTTGCTGGAGCCGCGGCAAGAGGAACTCACGCCGCCACTTGAAGCCGTGTATTTGAAAGCGCTCTTCCGCGCGGGCCGAGCCGATTCCTTCATCCGCCGATGGCGTCGAACGCAAGCGAGCCTGCCGCCCGACGAGGAACTTTCACTCTGCCACTCGGCCTGGATTGCGGGTTGGTCCGCGACCGACCCCGCGGCAGACGCGGTTTGCGCTCTTGAGCAATCCCTGGAGAAAACCGCGCATGGAATTCTTTCCTGCCGCCTCTTGCTCGTGGTCGGTTTGCGGCGAATGGACGCAGCGCGGTGCCGCGAAATGCTGGCGAGGCTCCATACGGAGCGCGCCGACACGCTTCCGGAACACGTCGAATACTGGCGGTTGCTCGCACAACTCGGCCACAAAGCGGAAGCGATGCATCTGGCCGAATCACTTCCCTGCCCGCCGGCGTCAGCCGATGAAGTCATGGCGTTCGCGCAACTGTATCGCGAATGGGGGCTGCGGGAACACGCGCTGGGCGTGTTTCGGCGATGGGTTGCCGATTTCGGTGGCTCGGCGGAAGTCTGGGCCGCCTATTCCCGCACGCTCCTGGAGCTTCGAGACTGGGATGAGCTTCGGCGCGTTGCCCTTCAGATTCGGGTTCGAGCCGAAGGAGGCCAGGAAACGCTGACGGCTTACAGTTTCTATTTGGAAGGGCGGGCGGATCTTGGCCTGCAACGCCGCTTCCACGCGCGGTCCGCATTTCAAAAGATGGCCGAGTGGGAATTTCACCCTCCGCATCTCGGTCTGGAAGCGGCGAAAGATCTGATCCTCCTGGACTATCCCGATCTGGCGGAAGCGGTCTTGCTGAAACTGGAGGATTCTCTGCATTCGAGCGCCGAATACTGGTCGTTGCGTTTTCAAATCGCGGAGAAACTCAAACAAGCCGATCGCATGCTTTTCGCAGCGCGCCGGGCGCACGAACTTCGCCCCAAAGAACCAGCCCTCGCCAACAATTACGCCGCAGCCTTGCTCATCTGCCGCGAAAGTCCAGCGGAGGCGATTTGGCTGACTTGGCGGGTTCTGATGCAGACACCGCACGCGCCGTCCGCGCAGATTAGCCACGCCGCGGCTTTGCTCCTGAACCAGAGAACGGAGGAAGCCTTGGCTCTCCTCGCCGCCATCGACCCCTCCCGCCTGACGGACACTCAACTCGTGGCTTATCACCTGAACCGCTTCGAGGCTTGCCTCAAGTTGCAGCGAACGCGCCAGGCCTGGGCGTGCAGCGATTCGATCGATCCACAGCATTTGTATCCTCCCCAAGCCCAATGGCTGGAGGAGGCGCGAAAGAGCCTTCCACCGCGAAAAACCGGGGAGTCGGCCATTCTCATTTTACCGGGACCGCCGACATCCTTGTCGGCGAATTCCCGTTAGGCCTCAGCCGTATCTATTCAATTCAACCACGAATGGACACGAATCGGGACGGCTATGAGATGGAGCCATTGGCCCTTCCCATGGTAGGGCGAGCCTGTCCCCAGCGAGCCGAGTCGGACGTGTTCCACGCACGTCGAGCGGCTCGCCGGGACGGACTCGCCCACCGGGTTCATGGGCCGAGTGCAGGTCCGAAAGGAACAGGAAGCTTTCCACGACGAGTCACTAAAAGTGGACCGTCGGCGGCGGTGTGGAGAAGGGACAGAAACCCAATCCCAAGGGGATTGCGTCCTCCAGCCCAGGGTTGCGAGGAACGAGCTACCCTGGGTAAGGCGAACGAGAAGGAACCAACCCTTAGCGTTGCTTTCGAGAAACGGCAGCGGCTAAGTTGAGCGGGTGATTCGCGTTGTCCTTTTTGATATCGACGGCACCTTGATTCGCACTTACGGGGCCGGCACGAAAGCCTTCGAGCGCACTTTTGCCACGGAATTCAAGATTCCGCGCGCGACGGAGACGCTGAGCTTTGCCGGACGGACCGATACTTCGCTGGTGCGAGAGGGTTTTCAGTTGCACGGCATCAAACCCACGCCCAAAAACTTCCGGCGCTTTTTCGAGAACTATGTCTTCTGGCTGGATCACCTTCTGCAGGCTTCGAATGGAGGGCCATGTCGCGGCGTGCGCCGGCGGCTGAGGGATTTTGCGCGGCTGGCCCAACCTCCGCTCATCGGGTTGCTGACGGGCAACATCCGGTTGGGCGCCGAAATCAAGCTGCGCCACTACGGACTATGGAATTCCTTCCGGATGGGCGCGTTCGGGGATGATCATGAAGATCGCAATGAACTGGCGAGGATTGCCCAGCACCGCGCTGGCCGCCTCCTTCGCCGCCGGATTGCCGGCGATGAAATCCTGGTCGTGGGCGACACGCCCCGGGACATTGCGTGCGCGCGCTCCATCAATGCCCGCGTACTGGCGGTGGCGACAGGAGGATTTACCACCGCGCAACTCCGGCCCCACAAACCGGACTGGCTTGTGGAGAACTTGGAAGGAATCCGGGTTAGCGAAATGTCCCGGTAACCGGTAGGGCTGCGTTGCCGCGCAGCCTCTCTTCAGTCGATGCGGCGGCGCAGCAGCGCCGCCCTACCATCGACGGGTTCATGGGCCGGGAGCAGGTTCCCGAGACCATGAAAGCGTTCCAGAATCAAGTTGGCTGGAAATCGGACGCACACCGACCGCACGCCATGGGATTGCCGGTACAAGCCGGACCGTCGCTGGCGCTGCTTTCGGCGTTGCCCGCGGCGAAGACGGAAAGCTTTTTTGCCAGTTTCGTCGAGCCGCAGTGAGGACATTCGGTGCCTTGCCAGTCGGTAGTTCGTACCAGGACCTCGCTATCCTTGCCGCATTGTCCGCAATGGAATTCGTAAATTGGCATGGGCCAACGATAGAGGGTAGCAGCTTACTTCGCGCCCTGGTCGATCCAGGCTCGGAGCAGGCCAATCTGTTCCTTGGTCAACGCCGGGTATTTGTCGCGCTTGTCCACGGGCGGCATCCGCAAATCTTCCTCCACCAGGTCGGCGGCCTGGATCACCATCGGGCTTTTTTCGCTCTTGCCCACGACGACAGCGGCTTCTCCGCTGCTTCCGCCTTTGATCGCGGCCTCGCGGCTGTCGAGACGATATTTGCTCTTCGGCTTTTCCGGCCCGTGACAGTTGATGCAAGATTTCTCGAAGATGGGTTTGATGTCTTTCTCGTAAGTCACCCCTTCTTTCTTCGCTGCCGGCGGCAACTTGCTGATGTCCGGGTCGGCCGCGCGTGCCGTACCCAAGGAAAGAGTGATCAAGCCAAGGCCCAAAGCGATGCTTCTGATAGTCATAGATTTCATTTGCGTTTTAATCTTTTCAAAGACGCTTCCCAGATCAAACAAATTCATTCTTGATTCTTGCTTAAAGAGCCGGGTTTCCCTATTGGCTCTCCGTCATGAACCGCACGGTAGGGCGAGCCTGTCCCCAGCGAGCCGAGTCGGACGTGTTCCACGCACGTCGAGCGGCTCGCCGGGACGGACTCGCCCTACCGGGTTCGTGGGCCGTATGCATGCTTCTGAAACCTAGGATGCTTCTCAGAGCGTGTCCGAAAATTGCGCGGGGTCCTGCGGCGAGGGATTTTGGCTGTGGCCAAGGCGGCGAGGTCCGAGCATCCCCAACGCGGGCTGTAAGGACCGAGCCAACGCAGGCCACGGACAAAAG
>VHCZ01000323.1 GCA_016871535.1 Verrucomicrobiota bacterium | reverse complement strand
GCATGGAAAATGAGGAGTGGTGCGCATTTTCGGATGACGATCTGGTTCAAAAGTGGCAATGAAACAACCGGGGCAAATTGCCGTGCTTTCATTCCCACAGACGGACCTTATCCAAGGCAAACGCCGCCCGGTGTTGCTTTTGGCCCAACCGCCCGGGCCCCATGATGATTGGTGGGTTTGCATGCTTTCCACGCAGTTAGATCAGGCTGTGCCCGATTTTGATGAAATACTTCGTCCAGGTGATTCCGACTTTGCAACGACTGGTCTCCGACAGGAAAGTGTGATCCGCGTCGCGCGTGTTGCAGTCGTCGCTTCGCGGCAATTGATTGGCGCTATCGGTGCCATCTCGGCGGAGCGACTGACTCGTATTCGCGACAAGCTCGTCGATTGGTTGAAAGCAGCCGCGTGACCGGCTCCGAAAGGACGAAGGCCTTGGGTTGGCTCGCGCCGTGGCCATGAGCAGGACCGCGCTCTGCAATAGATACTCGGCGGCAGTTCGACGTAGCTGCCTTTACCGTCGAGTTCGAGAACTCTGTTGAGCGATCCGCCCTCGCCCAGCTCCGGCGTGACGGGTTGAGCGTCCAGGTCGCAGAAGGGGGCGAGCACAAGGCAGCCATGAGGGCCACGGGTGGGGCCAGCGTCCGGTTCACCAAGTCAGGTTCGCGTCGCGGGCGATTGCCGCAGCCAGTCCAGGCTTGAGGTCCTTGTTTCCGTGGACAGGGACCGTGATGATTTTGCGTTCGCCAGGTTTCCCAAAGATGTGGTGGCTGCCCCTGATTCGTCTGAGAGTCCAGCCCGCTTCGCTCAGTAACCGGCACATCTCGCGGCCGGAAATGGGCCTCATAGGGAAAGCTCGAGCACCTGCACTTCAGGGTCCGGCGACCGTCCCTCCGTGCGAAGCACTTCCAGGTAGCCGCTAATGGCCTCGCGCAGGTTGCTCTGCAACTCCTCGATCGTCTCACCCTCCGAATAGCAACCCGGCAAGGACGGGACCTCACCCCAGTATCCACCGGTCGTTTCAGGGTGAACCACAATCTTGAAAACCATGTTGTGATTTTACTCATGGAATCTGAATTGCTCAAGTTCACTTCGGAAGTGCGACTGGCGATGATGGCGATGACGACCAGGAGTTCGATGAGGGTGAAGGCGCGGGGAAGCAATGACGAATGACGAGTGACCAAGGACGAAAGAATGTCCAAAGCACGACTGCCAAATACCGCGCGGCTTCGGTGCCCGGAGCGGATTGGGTTATTCGTCATTCGGACTTCTTTCGTCATTCGGATTTCGACATTCGTCATTGGATTAGCGCCTTGCAGCCGCCATGCCGGACGAACGCGAAGGGCACGCGGGATTGATTTGGAAGGCGTTACGGCAAAACGGCTGCCTGGCGCAATGGAGGCAGTTGTGTTCAAGCTGTTCGCTGGTGAACACCTTGAACACCCGCGCCGTCGCGTTGCCAACTTTCTTTGTAACGCTGACATTCCTGTCGGCAAGGACGGAGGCATTCTTGCCTCCCGTTCTTGCAGAGCGCTGAAACCTGGAGCCTCGAAAGGCTCCTTACTTGACGGTCGGGGGACCGGCGTTACGCGTGCTTTCGCTTGTGGAATCCTGGTCTTCTTCCGGTAGCATCTCGCCACGCTAACATGACTCTTGATCCACGTTCCCCACACACGCGGAGAACCCGAACCAGCGCCGGCCTGCTGATGTTCCGAATGCGCGAAGGTCGTTTGGAGGTTTTCCTCGCGCATCCGGGCGGGCCGTTGTTCGCGCGCAAGGACGAGAACCATTGGAGCATTCCCAAAGGCGAACTAGATCCCGGCGAGGATCTGCTGGCCGCGGCCATCCGTGAATTCAAAGAAGAAGTCGGGATCGAACCCACCGGCGAGTTCCTTCCACTCGGCTCGATCCAGCAGAAGGGCGGGAAGGTGGTGCACGCGTGGGCGTTTCGCGGAGATTGGCCGGATGGCCAAAGCCATCGCTGTAACACCTTCGAAATGGAATGGCCGCCGCGCTCCGGCAGAATCCAGCAGTTCCCAGAGATCGACCGCGTGGAGTTCTTCCCTCTCCCGGAGGCGCGGCGAAAGCTGAAAGCGACTCAGCATCCCTTCTTGGATCGACTGGCCGAAGCGCTGGGCGCGCTGTAAAGCAGACCGGTGCCGTACGTTTGGCAGGGCTGCGCTGCCGCGCAGCCGGTCTTCTGTCGATCCGACGGCGCTGGCAGGGACGGATTCCACTCCGTCCCTGACTAATCCTTGAGGCGTCTCTTGAAGGGAGAGAGGACAACGGAAAAACCAGGAGCCTCCGTTGGTCCATCGTCTCTTCCTGGGCAGTGGTCTGCCTCGAGGCTTGATTTGGGACGGAGTGGAATCCGTCCCTACCCACGCTAAACACGCACTTGGAGAGAAGGACAGGGTGAGGGGAAAGGAAGCGAACTTCGCTGTGGCGCATTGGATTTGGCGAACAGGCCAAACCCGTGCCTCCGCTTCAGATGAAGGACGGGTTAGCCGTCGGAAGTTCGGGGGCAGTGTGGGGATTTACCCCGCTGAGCCTGGTCGCCAAAAAAACTTGTTGACGCAATTCTTATTGACGGTAATTTCTGTATAGACAGAAATTACCGTATCTATGAACAAACTCTCGCCCGTTCAGCAGCGGTTCATCCTTCATTGGGGAGAGATGGGCACACGCTGGGGCATCAACCGTACCGTCGCCCAGATTCACGCGTTGCTTTACCTCTCGCCCAGGCCCTTGCCCGCCGAGACCCTCGCCGAGACGCTGGGCGTCGCGCGTTCGAACGTCAGCACCAGCCTCAAAGAGCTGCAGGGCTGGGGAATCGTGAAGCTGGTTCACGTGCTGGAGGACAAGCGCGACCATTTCGAGTCGATGAAAGAGGTGTGGGAAATGTTCCGCATCGTCCTGGACGAGCGGAAGCGGCGCGAGATCGATCCGACCGTGGCCGTGTTGCGCGATTGCATCACCGAAGCCGAGAAGGACGAAGCGACCGACGAATACACCGAACAACGCCTGCGCGACCTGTGCGCCTTTTTTGAAACCACCACCGCGTGGTACGCCCAGATCCGTCAATGGCCCACCGGCGCGCTGACGCGGTTTGTGAAGCTCGGCGACAAAGCGCGGAAGCTGTTGGGAATCGCGAATGATTGAGTGAGAACAAGTTTTTGGCTCCATGATTCTGTGAATACTGAAATTACTGATAATGGAGGCGCAACGCGGCCCAACGCCTGCGTCCTTTACGACGGCGCCTGCCCAATGTACACGCGACTGGCCCGCCGTTTCGCGCCCGTCCTCGGACGTCGCCAGTTCGATTTAGCCCCGCTCCAAACGCCCTGGGTCCGAGCGCGGCTCGGACTGGGATCGGACGAGCTGCTTCGGGAAATGCGGCTGCACACGGGCGACGGCCAAATATTCGGCGGAGCGGATGCGCTGGTGCAAATTGCGCGCGCGATTTGGTGGGCCTGGCCTTTTTATGCCATGATGCAACTCCCCGGCGCCAGGCCGCTCCTCCGGCTCGGTTACCGTTGCGTGGCCAACCGTCCTCTTGAACCGCTGAGAGTCCCCCTCACCCGTCCTGCGGACAGCCTCTCCCCCACTGGGAGAGAGGGCCGGGGTGGGCGGTTCGTGGGAAGCTTTCTTGGCCTCAGGGCCATGCGCATGGCCCTTGCACCGAAAACCGTGCGGACCGCAGCCTTCAGGCTGCTTTTACGCACTCTCCGGAGTCGAGCGTTGAAGCGGCCTAAAGGCCACGGTCCGGAGGAACGGTTCATGGGAAGCCTGCTTGGTTTCAAAACCATGCTCTCGCCTCATGAACCCGGCAGGGCGAGTCCGTCCCGGCGAGCCGCTCGACGTGACTGGAACACGTCCGACTCGGCTCGCTGGGGACAGGCTCGCCCTACCGTCAGGTTCATGGGAAGAAACCCAAACCACAGCCGCGGCTGGCGAAGTTGGTTGTTCACGATCCTCTTCACGGCTGGTCCCGCCTTCTGGTTTTTCCATCCACCGTTCATGAACCATGTCATGCTGCCGTTTCTGAAAGTGATCGGCGCGTTCTGAAGAGAGACCGCTATGAAACTCAAAACCATGCTCCGGATCGCGGGTGCGCTCCATTTCTGTGTTTTGATCGCCAGCGCGCTCGTGCCGCGCGGCTTGCACTGGCGCGAAAACCTCGCGCCGCTCCCGAGGTTGGTGCGGCAGTTGTTCTGGGTTTACGGCGCCTTCATTGTGCTTTGCATCGCCAGTTTCGGGACGCTCACACTGCTCCACGCGACTCGAATGGCTGAAGGTGACGCCGTGGTGCGGTCGCTTTGCGCGTTTATTGCGCTTTTCTGGCTGACTCGGCTGGGCGTGCAGTTGTTCGTCGTTGACGGGAGAGGGGAGAACTCTCAGGCAGATTGCTCGTGAAACCAAAATGAAACTGAAACTTTCGGATCTGTGGCGGTGGAACGGCACAATCAACCGCGCGCAATATGTCCTCTGGGGCGCGTTGCTCTTTGCTATCAAATACAGTCTGGATCGCTTCGTGTTGCGGATTGCGTTCGATCGCGACTGGTCGGTCGCTGACTATTTCCGGGGCTCTGCGCCGTTCCAAGCAAAGGAACCGGCCGCTCAAGCCCCGATTCTTCTGGCGCTCTCGCTTCCGTTCTTGTGGGCGGGTACCGTGCTGACCTTGCGCCGGCTGCGCTCGATTCAACGTCCGCTGTGGCTCGTGGCGTTGTTTGTCATGCCCGTGTTAAAATGGTTCTTGTTTGCGGCGCTGGCGATCTTGCCCGCGCGCACGGCTGATGGACCTTCTTCTGATCGCCGGACTAGAACCATCTCCTGGCTGGATCGCCTGATTCCGGAACAACCACTCGGCAGCGCGCTCCTGGGGCTGGGCGTTTCACTGGTCTTGGCCGTGGGCGCGACCGCCTTGGGGGCGCAATTTCTGAGAGTCTATGGCTGGGGGCTCTTCGTGGGGACACCGTTCGCCATGGGATTCATCACCGTCTTGATCTACGGATATCACCGGCCTCGATCCTTCGGTGATTGCATGGTCGCGGCGCTCCTGGCGGTGGCTTGCGCGGGCGCAGGTCTGCTCGCGTTTGCTTTCGAAGGGATCATTTGCCTCTTGATGGCGGCGCCGTTGGCGGGCGGCGTCGCGCTCATCGGCGGCGCGATGGCTTATTTCATTCAAGCGGGGCGCCGCGAAGACACACCGAAACTTGCCTGCGCGGCGTTTCTCACAGTCCCAATGCTGCTCGGCCTCGAACACTGGAAACGACCGCCCGCTCCGGTAATGGAAGTGAGAACCACTGTCGAGGTGAATGCCAATCCTTCTCAAGTCTGGCAGCACGTGATCGCGTTCGCGGATTTGCCGGAACCGACCGAATGGCTCTTCCGGCTGGGGATCGCTTATCCGAAGCGCGCCGAAATTCGCGGCCAAGGCCCCGGCGCCGTGCGGCACTGCGTCTTCTCGACTGGAGCTTTTGTTGAGCCCATTGAAATCTGGGAGGAGCCGCGGCTGCTGAGATTTGCCGTGACGCAAAATCCCGCTCCTATGCAGGAATGGACGCCGTATCATCACGTGCATCCACCGCATTTGGATGGCTTCCTCGTTTCGACCGGCGGTCAATTCTCCCTGGAGGCCCTTCCGGGCGGGGGCACGCGATTAGAAGGAACGACCTGGTACTACCATCACCTGTGGCCGGCGAGCTACTGGCAGCTTTGGTCGGACTTCATCATCCACTGCATCCATCAACGCGTGCTGAACCACATCAAGACGCTCGCAGAACATGAGTCGAAAGGAGGATTTGAATCGGCTGCCCCTGCTGGTCCGCGAGGTATTCCAAGTTCACGTTTGGTTCATCTCCGTCACGTTGATCATTTTTGCGGTGATGACCTTTCGCTTCGCCGGCGAAATGAATGCGAATCCGGTTTGCCGCTGGCTCGCCGCCGGCATCGGACTTTTCTGGGCGCTGAGAATGGTGCTGCAATTCGCGTACTACAGCAGCAGTCACTGGCGCGGACAACCTGGCCGAACCGCGATTCATGTGGCGCTGCTCGTCATTTACGGCGGCTTCGCCGTGATCTATTTGGCGGCAGCCTTTGGGCGCCGATTTTGCGCGTAAGGACGAAATACCACGAACCTGTCCATGATCATCCACGAGGGAATGGGGAGCACACGCGCCCCGCGTGTTCCGACCGGCGCCTCGCCGGTCGGACCGTCGTTAAAAGCAGTGACGAAAACGATGGCTACTCCTCTCGAATATGCGTGGTCGGCGGGGGCGCTGACTACTGCAGGCGAGGGCGCGTGCGGTCCCCATCTAAACTGCACCGAAAAGCACCGCATGATTCCGCCAACCGGCCTATCGCACGCTCCAGCATCCGCGACACTGCTCAGCGATCTGGCTCGCGAACGCTTCCTCGCGGTGGAAGGAAATCCGACCTATCTGTGCGCATGGCCTCGCGG
>VHCZ01000322.1 GCA_016871535.1 Verrucomicrobiota bacterium | reverse complement strand
CGCCATCCTTGCGGGACTTCTACTGCCCGCACTGACCAAGGCCAAGGAGCGGGCCAAGTCGATCAAGTGCCTGGGCAATGCGCGCCAGATCAGCTACGCCGGGCTGATGTATGGTGATGATTACTCCCGGCACGTCACGTTTAGCGGCGGCATCGACCGCAAGACCCTCCTGTATCCGTATCTCCAGCAGGGTCGCAGCAACGCCGATGTGTCGGGTCTTCAGGTGTGGAACTGTCCGGCCAACCAGCAGCCGACCAACGCCGCGGGCTACGGCTTCAACACGCTCCTGAACAACGTCATCATGACTACCATCGCGAACCCCACGGAAACCGTGGACGTCGCGGACGCCGGCATCAATGCGCCCGGGGTGTTCATCCTGTCCACGCACCTCATGCCGCCGTCCACCGTTCAAAACGCGTCGTTGGGAAGACCAAATCCGCGCCACCTCAACGGCCGCGGCGTGAACATTGGCTTCGTGGATGGCCACGCCGCCGCGACGCTCATCGAGCCGCCTTTCTATCCCGGCCGACGCTCATCGAGTCGCCTTTCTATCCCGGCCTGCCCGGCGTGTGGCTCGGGAACGGAGTCACCAATCCTGCCGACCCCAACTACAAGGACCAATGGTTCGACACGTATTGAATCGAGTCGCCCGCAACGCATCGGCAACCCGAACCCTTATGAAGACCCTCCTCTCGATCGCCGCCACGGCGGTGCTGTGTCTGGCGGCGCACGCGGCGGCGCCCTCCTCGTCCGTTTCCGCTGGCGGATTCGCCGCGTCGTGTTTTGACGTCACGCGGGACGGCACCAACGGCGTCCACCTCCTCTACGGGCGGCCCGCCGTTGATGGTTCGATCCAACTGTTCCATTGCGGCTCGGACGGCAGCGGCGGTTCGTGGTCGCAGCCGGTGGCCATCCCGATGGCGCACGCGCCGGCCGCCTCGCACCACCGCGGCAACGACCCGCAAGTTGCCGTGTCCGGAAATCACATTCTTGCCATCTGGACCGCGAAGGGCGGCGGACCGTTCGGCAGCGGGCCGATCGGCGTCTCGCTCTCGAGTGACGGCGGGAAGACCTGGCGGCCGGGCCGCGCGCCTGCCGTCGCGAGCGAGGGCGAGGAAAAGACGGGTTACCGCTTCCCCGCGACCGCGGCGGGGCCGGACGGGTTTCACCTTGTCTGGATTCACGCGGCGGGGACCGAGCGCAGTCTTCGCCACTCGCGGCTTGGATTCCAGTCGCAGGCTTGGTCGGCGCCGGGCGTGATTGATCCCGTGATCTGCGCGTGCTGCTGGAATGTGCTGAAAGTGGACGCATCGGGAACATTGTGGGTTCTTTACCGCGACGACGAACCGCGCGACCTGGCTGTGGCTTCATCCGGCGACGGCGGGCGCACTTGGTCGTTGCGCGGAAGTGTCGGCCAGTTCAAGTGGAAGTTTGTCGGCTGCCCGCACGTTGGCGGCGGCCTCGGATTTCCAGGCGCGGCGAAGTCCGCGTCGGAATTCCTGGTGTCCAGCGTCTGGACCGGCCATACGGCCGCTGGCGCGGCGTTCGCGCTGGCGAGTCGCGACGGCGGCAAAACCTGGCCCCAGCGCGTCGAACTGACCAGCGGGGGCGCGGCCGGTCGTCACACCGACGCCGCGGCGCTCTCCGAGAATCACGCCGCGGCCGTGTGGGACCAAGTCTCGCCCGACGGTCCCTCGGTCCATGTGAGGTTCACAGGGGACGGGGGCACGACGTGGAGCGAACCCCGCCGCCTCTCGAGGCCCGGCCGGAATTCCACTTACCCGCGGCTCATTGCGGGTCACCAGCGCTATCTTGTATTCTGGACTGAGAAGGACAGCAGCAAGCAGTCATTCTTGCGGATGGAGGAGATTCCGCTGGCAGCAACAGCTCGATGAGGCGACGCAGCCGTGGACGTTCCAGCGCGCCGGCTACTTCGGCGGCGCGAGCAGGCGGAGGGCGGCGGCCTGGAGCGCAGCCTCGAAGGATTCCTGCTTTGTAAAGCCTGCAGGCGGATCGAACAGCCGCGGGTCGGAACGCTGCATGCGCACGGCCTTGAACTGCAGCCCGTAAGTGCTGCCGTCGCCGGTCTTCACGCGCAGCTTCACGGGGAGATTGGCGAGGTCGCGCGCTTCCCACACGGTCGCCTGTTCCTTGCGCGCGGCGTCGCCGGCGAGCGTGACGAGGAACTTGTTGAATGGCCACCCCCAGCCAGGCACACTCCAGCCACGTCGAAAAGCAAATGCCTATCAGTGAACTTCCCATGATTCACGCGGCAAAGCTGCAACCAAAGTGGAGCGCGGCCATCCGGCTGCGTTCGAGTGGTTCGTGGATAAATTTCGCCTTCCGCTTAATTCGTTTGGAAAACGCTCCGCGCCTTGACGCGGTCATCATTGTTGAGCGCGGTAAAACCGGGTCGCTGCGCTGGCCGGGATTGTGTAGGGAGAATTGGCCCCGCTCACCGTGGCAAACGGGCCATTGACATTGGCCGACTCCTGCAAAACTCCCGCCGTCCACCTGAGGGTCACGTTGCTTGCGCCGGAGCGGACAATGGCAATTGTAATTGGGTTCCCCGCACCACTTTGGCCCGCAGCGTAGTGAGCTTGAACGCGGCTGGCACTCAGCGCCTTGTTGTAGATCGCCACTTCATCGATTGCGCCGGCGAAACTTCCTTCCCAACCATTTCCCGTCGAGCCGATGGCCCAGTCCGCATTGTTCACCACCAGCGCGCCCACGGAATCGGCCTTGGCAGCGACTTGCGCGCCGTTGCGGTAAAGCCTCCAGTTGGAGCCATCATACGTGCCCACGAGGTGAATCCAATTCGTGCCTCCCAAGTCGCCCGCAGGAACGGCGAAACTGACGCCGTGTGAATTCGTCCCGTCGGATGAGCCAATGGAATAGCTCGTTCCGCCGCCGTCGATGCGCAAGGACACTTCCACGGCACTGGTCGGCGCGGCATTGGTCTCTGGTGAAGAAGAGAGGAAGTTGCTCAACGTTGGCGGCCCGTGCGAGAGAATCCGGGCGGGATCGCCTTGGGTCGCGCCGGGTTTGATCCACGCCTCCAATGTAATCTGGCCGGAGACGTTCAGCCCCGACGGGTTGTTCAGGCTGGCCCAGTTCTTCGAGCTGTCCAAAGACACTGCCGTGTTCGCTGACTCGAAACCTGCCAGCGCCGGCGGTCGTGGTCCGGCAGCTCCATTTGTGGCAAGAACCAGGTTTCCATCGGCAACGCTGCCAAGAGTGCCCGCGTTGGCTGCCGTATAAAGGGCGGGATCATTGAAACGCAGGTAAGTTGGCGGCCCTTGTCTTTGCAAGCCGGTCCCATCAGAAGTCGCCGTGAGCACCAGCGTTTCATAATTATTGGTCGCCGGGCGTGAATTGGCGCCAGCGCGGTAGTGCGCGAGGATTTGCTCGGCCGTCAAAACGTAGTTCGTATAAATGGCCACTTCGTCAACGTCTCCTTCATAGGGGTTGTTGCCTAGGCCCGACTTGGCGTTATAGGAACCCACCGCGAAATCCGCCGGAGCGCCGCCATCTTCGGGCGGATTGACATTCGCCGCGTAACGGGCGGCGATGTTCGTGGCCACGGCGACACCGTTCACATAGGCGGTCAAGACGCCGACCCACTGGTTGTTGCCGTTGCCACTCGGATCGCCGTTGTCCGTTTCCGGCTGCCAGGTGAACACCAAATGCTGCCATTGTCCGATTGAATAGTCCGTGGCAGTCAGAATGTCCTGGCCGCCGCTGCCCGCGCCACTGTACATCCGGAAATTCCAGCCGTGGCCTTCGCTCGCCGGATAGGTCAGGTTGGGATTGCGTTGGAAAATAACCCACCCGGTGCGGCCTGTGCCGCCAACCCAGCGGTTGTTCACCGGACACTGGCCGCCTTGTTCGTCCTTCATGGGCCGGAACCATCCTTCGAAAGTGAAAGGAACGCCGGCGTTGGGATTGTTCGCCGCCGCCCACGGCATCGTCGTCGTGGAATTTCCATTTCGCTTGTGATAAGCGGCTGCGCCATCGTCCGTCCGGCCAGCCAATGCGCTGGCGGCGGGGTGCCTGACTTCAGCAGTGTGAGTGGCGTTTCCCGCTGACCGCAAGTCACCCATGTTGATGGCGACATCCGGCCCCGGAGCGATCTCATCCAGCCGCAAGTATTCCACCGGGCTGTCCGATTGAATCAACGTTTCGTAAGGCGTGCCGCGGCTCGCGTTGGTGCCATTCTGGTAATGCGCCAGGATTTGAGCGGAAGTCAGCTTCTTGGCGTAGAACGCAAACTCGTCCACGGCTCCAAAATAAGGATTCGAGTTCGGCGTCGCGGTGTTGTTGTATTGTCCGAAAGAAAGTCCGGCCGCTCCTCTGACGGCTTCGGCGGGATCATGATCGTTTGTGTTGGCTGCGTAACCGGGGTCCGTTCCACTAGAGCCGCCGGTCCAGGTGTTCGTATTCGCCGCCACGCCGTCGATGTACATGATTGCCGACGCGTTCGTGAGGCCCGCAGGGTCGTAAACCACGACGACATGGGTCCATTTGCCAACCTGGTAAGGCACCTGGCTGGTGACATCCACGCCGCTGCTGCCGCCACTGCCGCGATACATTCTGAAATTCCAACCCACGCCTTCGTAGCCGGGTTTGCCCGAATACGAAAGGTCCGGCGCGCGTTGAAAGAAAACCCATCCTTGACGGCCGGGCGTTGAAGTGGAGTAGGCGTAACGATTGTTGATGGGGCACTGCCCGCCGTTGATCTGGTCGCTGGCCGGATAGAGCCACGCCTCGACCGTGAACGGTTGTGTGTTCGCCGGGTTCAAGGCTGCGTTCCACGGAATAATGGTGCGCGAGGCGAAATCGAAAAACGAAGAACGATTTCCGTTGCCGGCGATCGCGCCCGGAAACGGACGCACGACCGGCAGATCATTCGTGGCATTTCCCGACGCGCCCAAACTGCCGCTGTTCTTGTTGACGGACACGCGGCTGGTGTCGTCGTTGAAGCGATAATAACCCAGCGGACTGTCGCTTAAAACGGTTGAAGGATAATCAGCCAACGAGTCGGAGGCTGCGAACGCCGCGAGAACAGCGCCTGCCAATAAGCTTGTGCGAGTGCTACGAATGGAAAATTGCGTGTGCATAAGTTTTGGGCTACTGATAGGAATTTGCTTTTTCACGAAATGAAGGGAGCGTAGCCATCCGGGGTCAGGGCTTCAACACAAATGGCCGGCTCAACGCTCTGGTCTGATTCTGGTCGGAAGGATTCTGGCCTAGGACGGACTCCGCGTCCGGCCCAGGCCAGAATCTTCACGAAGGCGCCGTCCGCGGTGCGACCTGTCTGCGACGGGTATCCGGGCGTGCGCGACTCCGTGAGCGCCGGGTAATCGCGCACGTGAAACTTCCCGTCCGACCATCGCCTCGCTGGCTGACCAGCGGGAAATCAATGTTCGCCAGCTGCTCCCAATCAATCACGCGGACTCGCTCCGTCTCCGTCCAACCTATGCAACCTGTTCAAACTCCTTCAGCGGCACTTGGGATTGCAGATAACCAACCAACGCATCCCGCTCGGGTGGCGCAAGCTGTTGCAGTGATCCGAAGAGGTTTGGGTCGCGGGCGCGCAGCGCGGCGAACTGCCCTTGTTCCAACAATAGTCGGCATTGTGGCTCAAGCAGGAATGAAACAAACACCGTGCGCAATTCACGGCTGTGCGTGGCGTTTGTCTCGGTCGTCGCGATGAAACGCTCGAAAGCCTCATCCGCAAGCTGGCTGCGCGTCGGAATCTCAGGAATCAATCCGAACACGCGAGCGAGAATTTCCCGCAGACTCGGCAAACGGTCGGATTTGTAAATCTCCTGGAGCTTGGGGAGATTCCAGAACTCTTGCGGCTTCTCGAACAGCAGACGACGGACGCGCTCCTCGACGGCGGGCCAGTCCTCATCGTCGTATGCCTGGCGCAGAACGGCGTCGCTGGCGACGGCCTCGCTGGCCTGTTGCGCGAAACGCTCGCGATACATCTCGCGGTCAATCCGCATCCCGAAAAGCCCAATCTCTTCACGGATAACCTCCGCCATTGGGTCAACCGACGTGTTCGTGAAATCGTCAATGCGGATTGGGCCTTCGCCACCACCGCCACCGCCTTCTTCGGGCGGACCTTTGGGCAGCGACAACTGCTTGTCGTAGTCAAAATCCTCCTCGAAGTATTCGCAGTTGGCGAAGAAGTCGAAGAGCGCGAAGCCGTCCTTCTCGGCCGTGCGCTGGTTTGCGCCTTCGCCGTGCTTGAAGGTGTAGAGCCGCGTGCCACGCCCTTTGATCTGGATGAAATCAGTAGGCGAGAAAATCGGGCGCGTTAGCGCCACGTTCAGGATGTCTTCGCAATCGTAGCCGGTGGTCATCATGCCGACGGTCACGCAGACACGGGTGCGGCTGGTGTCGTAATCGCGGACCCTGTCCGCCTGCCACTTGGATTTGCCGTTGAGGTTGTTGTTGGCGAAATCAATCGTCATCTGCTGCGCGCCGGGAATGTCTGACGTGAC
>VHCZ01000321.1 GCA_016871535.1 Verrucomicrobiota bacterium | reverse complement strand
ATCTGTCGTCAATCCCACCGTCTGCACAGTAAGGTGGGGCGAAACTCCTGCCGAGCCAAATGCCATCAAAGAAAAGCTCCGCAGGAGCGTCGCCCCACCGTCGTTAACTGATGTGGGTGACGGACAAATCCATGCTGCATATCGCAACATGAATTTGTCCGCCCGATTCCGCCCGGTGATCGCAGAAAATCTACTGAGGCGCGCCGAGTTCAGATAAATAGCGGAGCAGATCGCGAAACTCCGAGCGCGTCAGGTGATCCACCAGCCCGGACGGCATGAGCGAGCCAAGGGCGCGTTGCCGGGCGATGTGGTCGGCGCGGATGCGAATTTCTTGGTTTTGAAGAGCATCCCTCAGAGTCAACTCGCGCGCGTCCTCGCGAACCTTGTAACCCTGGAATACCTCGCCGTCCTTGGTGGCGATCTCGTACGCCAGGTAGCCTTCCTTGATTTCCTGGTTCGGCGTGAGGATGGCGCCAATGATGAAATCCAACGGTTGTCCGGAGCCTATGGAGTTCAGATCCGGACCGATTCGCCCGCCTTCGTTCCCCACGGCGTGGCAGGCCAGGCAATTCAAATCCGCCCGGCGGAAGAGGGCCTCACCGCGCTGGCGGTCGCCGTTCGATCGGACTTCCGCGACCAGCGTTTTGATTTCCGCCGCATCCAGCGTTTTGATTTCCGCGTCCAGTTTTGCGGCGCGCCGCAAGGCCTCGACGAGGTTGGTTTCCTGGCGGCCCACGGATTGCAGGAAACGCACGCCGAGCTTCGCGGCATCGATATGTGGCGGCATTTCTGCCAGCGCTTTGCTCAAGGCCGCCGCTCCGCCCGTCCTTTGCAGGAAGGCAAGGAGCAATGCTGCCGGAGCGCTGTCCGATGGACTTCGAGCGAGAATCTCGGCAGCCTCCTTCGCCGCCGCGGACAAATCCACACCGGTCAAACTGGCGACGGCGCCGATCCGGATTTTTTCCGAAGGATTCGCGCGGCCCAATTCTGCGAGGAAATCCCGGCTTCGAACTCCCCCCAAAGCTGCGATCCCTTCGAGCGCTGCCACACGCATGGGTTCACCATTCTCTGAAGCTCGCGCCGCTTGCTCCATTTGCGCGCGGAACGGCTCCAGTTTCCACACGCCCGCGAGTTTGAGCGCCTCAGCGCGCAAGGCTTCGTCGGCGTGGCCCACGAGAGATTGCAACCGTTCGGCCAGATCCCCGGACGGGCGGACTTTTCGCTGCCGCTCTGCATTCGCGACCAAGGGGAGAATCTTCGCCTGGAGTTTTGCATCGTACGCGCCGGCTTTTTGGTAAGTCCGAGCCTCCAAGGCGAGCGCCAACTCATCCGGACCGCCGACGTTCGCCAGGATGGTCAGGAAGTTTTCGCGGAGCTCATTGGGGAGGGAATCCGAGTTGAGCAGTGCGACCAGAGGTCGAAGGGTGTCCGGGGAGCCATCCGCGCGGACGAGGAATTCCAGACGCGGCTGATGGTTTTCAAGCTGCAATTTCCCGGCCTTGAATGCGGGCGCCCAGTGGGGCTTCAACCCCTGGACGGCCTGACGCAACGCATAGTCCAGAAACCGATCCATCGGCTTGTCCACGGCTCTAAGTGCCATCTCCATCGCGCGCGCGTTGGGGATGGAGTTCAACGCCACGACAGCTTCCAGACGGACGCGCGGGTGCGCATCCTCGACTTGCGCCCGCCACAAATTCCACGCGCCCTCGACGCGGGAATGCCAGCGGCCCAGAACTCGCGTCGCGTAAGCGCGCGCGCGAAAGTCCTCGGCGCGAAGCAGACGCACGAGCAAGCCGGCTTCGACGACGTCCTGGGATTCATGGAGCATCAAAGCTTCGAGCAGGTGATGTTCGTAGCGCGAATCCTTCGGGTCGAGATCGTGAACCCATTCGTGAAGGCGCGGCGCGAGATTTTGCGGCGGCAGCTCGGCCAGGAGACGGCGCGCCTGATTCCGCGTGTAGTGCTCCGGCGCTTTCAAGTGATCGAGCAATTGCTCAACCGGAATGCCAACTAGCTTTGGCTTTACTGCCAAGGCGCGATCCTTCCTGGTGACGCGCCAGATGCGGCCATGGGATTTGTCGCGATCCGGATGGCGAAACGAGTACTGGTAATGGCCGATGATCGGATTGTACCAATCCGCAAGGTAAATCGCGCCGTCCAGGCCGATTTTGACATCGACGACGCGGAAGGATCGGTTGGTCGATTCGACGAGCGGCGGCAGTTCCTTGGCGGCGAACCCGGAGCCGGCATCGCTGAGGCGCCAACGGCCCACCGAATTGTTGAAAAACGTTCCGCCAACCAGGATGCCTTGTTCGTCTTCAGTGTAGTGCCGGCCGCTGAGCAGATCGGCGCCGCAGATTTTTTTGCCCTGCCAGATGGGCGGATATTTCTCCGTGGGTTTGTTAGGGACCATCACTGGCAAAAGGTGGAAGATGCCGATGCAACATCCGTCCACCACGATCGGCTGGCCCCAATCATCGAACGCAATGCCCCAGGGATTGAGCGGCCCGTTGCTCTCGTGGAAAGAACTTTCCAGTTCCAACGAGGCGGGACGGAAGCGCCAGACGCCGGCGCGGTCCAGGCGTTTGATGCCCTCGGCAGTCTCGATCCGGGAATAGATATTGTGCCCCTGGCAAAAGAACAACTCGCCGCCGGGGCTCCAGGTGAACGAATTGATGTTCTGATGGGAATCGCCGGTCCCGAATCCGGAAAGGACGACGCGGGTTTGGTCAGCGTGACCATCGCCATCCGTGTCCTTCAGATGAATCAGTTCCGTGCCCAGGCCGACGTAAGCGCCGCCGTCCCCCAGGGCGAGGCCAGTCGGGATCATCAGGCCGGTGGCGAACTCCGTGCCTTTGTCGGCTTTCCCGTCGCCGTTGGTGTCCTCCAGCACGACGATGCGGTCAGCGGGTTTCTCGCCGGGCTTGATTTGCGGATAAGCCGTCGTGCAGAGGACCCAGAGGCGGCCGTGCGCGTCGAACTGCATTTGAATCGGCTTCACGACGGCGGGTTCAGCGGCGAAGAGATTGACCTGATACCCGTCCGCGACGCGCAACGTGCTCAACTCGTGTTCGGGGGAATCGAAGGTTTGTTGGGCGGGCGCGCAGAACGCGGAGCTAACCAACGACAACGTGAGCGTGGAGGGTAATCGGAGTAAACGTAGGGCAGGCTTCCAGCCTGCCCGTTCGCGAGGCATCATGCCTCGCGAACAACGGAGCAAGGATGCTCCGTCAACCGGCAGACAGGATGTCTGCCCTACATTCTTACTCGATGCGCCGCAATTCATAGACGTGGGAACTTGGTCGCGCGAGCTGGTCGATCTGAGTTTCCTGTTTCGCGAGCAACGGGACGAAGGTTTGCAGTTCGCCCGGGAACCAGCGGACGCCGAAGTTATCGTGCTGATGACTGCTCGGTTGACTGGTCAGATCGCCGTTCAGGAAGGCCCAATTCTGGGGACGCCAGTAATTGAAGAACGTGCTGTTCTTCTGGACGATCAAGTCCCGGAGCGCATCGGTTTGTTTGATTTCGGGGCCGTGGGGCAAGACGCGACCGCGTTCCCAAAAAGTATGGCTCAGTTCGTAGAGCGGCACGCCGTCGATTCGGAGCAAGTAGCGCCCTGGCAACAGACCGGAGATGCGCAAGGTACGCGATCCCGGAACGGAGAAGCTGCCGTCGCTCCTCCGAAAAACCGGGCCGGGCAACAGTTCGTCCACCGACTTGAAGCCCACCGTGGAGGTGGACACCTGGAAATCGGTGAGTTGCGTTCCCCTGGCCTGGTAGCTGCGGCCGCGCGCGTCGATTTCGACGGTCCACTCCGGCTGGGACAGTCCAAGGCCGCGCTCGGCCTCGTAAGCCATGCGCCAGTACCCGTAAGCGGAAGGATGCATGCCGTCGCTCGTCAATTGGGCGGAGCCGTCCGAAGTGGACTCCGGATTCTGCAGTTGAAACAGATCGGCCCAGGGCAAGCCGCGTTGTTCTGCCAGGCGGCGAATGGCGTGGACGTACGCTTCCAGATTCTTGTTCCGTTCGGCAACCGCGCGGATCGAAGCGCGCAGTTTCTCGTGGCGGAACGGAGTCAGGAGCACGATTCGCGGCGTAAGGTTGGTGAGTTGGTCGAGCAAGGTGCGGTAAGCGCGCGCGAATTCCGGCAAACCTTCGGCTCCGCGCGACGATTCCATCAATCCGAAGTTCGCGAACACCACGGTCGCGCGCTGCGCCTTGAGACTCTCCGTCAGGCCGGGGAAATTCAGCGGGCGTTCCTGTTGGAACACGGTGTCCGCTTCCCAGCCGAGGTTTCGAAACCGCAAACGGTGTCCGGGATAACGGCGCGTGAGGAGCGTTTCCAGGAAGGCGTGCTTTGCGTCGCCAACCGTGGTCGTGCCTCCGATGAAGGCCACGCAATCGTTGGTGAGGAGCGGGAAGGCCGGAGTTCGGGATGTCAGGTTTGTCTGTCCGGCTCGCGGCGGTTGATTGGTGCCCGCTTGCGGGACTGCGCCTGAGCTCATCACGAAGGACGAGAAGGTCAATCCCATTCCGAGCGTCGCAAGATTCCAGACGACTGACATCGCCTGAAGAAAGCTCGTTCCATCACTGAAGTCAAAAGATTCTCCCGTTTGATCGGAATTGCGGCTGGGATGCTGGGATTTCGCCATTTCGCCGCGTTGACACTTGCCGCTCTGGCCCATAGCATCGCCATTGAACCAGTCGGCCTCCTTCAGTCATGCAGCGTTGCGACCCAAATCTCGGCCCGGCGGCTCGGCCCTATGCCGAGGTCGCCGCGGAACTCGGCATGAGCGAAGGCGCGCTGAAAGTCGCGGTCCATCGCTTGCGCCGCCGCTACGGCGAACTCATGCGCATGGAGATTGCGAATACCGTGAGCAGCCCCGACGAAATCGAGGCCGAGATCCGGCATCTGTTCACCGTGATTGCATGTGGTTGAGCACAGAATTTGTTCCGTACGGAACAAATATTGGGACACAAATATCGGGTCATGATGTGACGGACGAAGTGACCAGCGTCTCAGTCAGCCGGCGTCGGGCTTGCCATGCCTCTTTGCCGAGATAACCGGTTGGCAACAGGCTTCCCGGAAGCAATGGGTCTATTGCTACGGTCTCCAGCCAGTGAGAATGCTCGCGTTCCATGTACCAACGCAATTGCTTGGATATCGGTCGGCTCTGCGTGGCTTGCTGATCGATTTGTTCGAGAACCCGCAAGTAAGCGCGATAGGCCTCATTCACCTGTTCGAAGTCCCAGGCGCCAGCGACGATCGCCGCATCGGATGCGCCACCGCCAGCGCGCGCCTCCAGGATGATCAGCGATTCCACGTCGTCAGAAAAAGCGCGGAGATTTGCTGCGATGGAGTCAAGTGGATCCGGCGTGATCCAGACGCTGTTTTGTAGGAAACCAAAATGTTGATCCTTAAGGAATCGCCGCAGCCGAACTCGGAGGCTGTTCTTGATCTCCGGCAAATCAAACACCACGAGCCGCCATTGGTTATCCCAACGCCTAGTCCAGTGAGCCTCCGGGTCGCGTCCGCCAAGAGCAACTCTTCGGCCTTCGGCTGTCAGGGTGTAAGTTCGCTGTTCCACGGAACCGGGCCGACTTTCCAGGAACTCCTCCATTTCGAGTCGATGGAGTTTCCGGAGAATGCCCCGGCGTGAGGCCCATCCCTCGAACGAGTCGGTGAGATTGTGAATTGTTGGGCGGCTGAGCGACTCCATCAACCACAGCAAATGATACAACCACTCCTTGGTATTGCGGTTCATAACCTCGATGGCCTTGAGAATGAACCAGACGACAGCTCGGTGCAAGCCCTGAAATTTGTTCCGTACGGAACAAATTTCTGGTACGGCGACAGTCTGGTTCAGGATTCCAATCGAGTGCCGGAGGCGCTATAAAAGTGCGAGCAGTGCCCCCCAATGACTGCGCTCCGAAAATGTGTGCGGTGTGGTGCGGACCTGATGAGCGATGCGCCCGCGGGTCATTGCCCGAATTGTCTTCTTGAGCTGGGTCTGCATTGGGCGGGGGCAAGCACGCTGGATCCGAAGTCTGGGGGCGACCGTTCAACGGTCAAACGTCAGTGGTCAGTGACCAGTGCGCAGTCCCCGGTGGGAAGTGAGCGGCCTATGGATTCACGATCCTTTGGCGATTATGAACTACTGGAGGAAATCGGCCGAGGCGGCATGGGAGTGGTCTATAAATCCCGGCAAAGGAGGCTGAATCGGGTCGTGGCGGTGAAGATGATTCTGGCCGGCCCGTTTGCCAGTAAGGAATCCGTCCAGCGTTTTCGGGCCGAGGCTGAGCCAGCGGCGCAATTGCAGCATCCGAATATCGTGTCGATCCACGAGGTCGGGGAATTCGAAGGCCGGCCGTACTTCTCAATGGATTATGTGGAAGGAAGGGATCTGGCGCAGTTGGTCCGCGAGAATCCGCTACCGGCCAAGCGGGCTGCGGCCTACCTGAAGACCGTCGCCGAAGCCATTCATTACGCCCACGAACGGGGGGGTCATCCAT
>VHCZ01000320.1 GCA_016871535.1 Verrucomicrobiota bacterium | reverse complement strand
TCGATCTTGCCTTTCTTCTTTCTGAGCTGCATTTCGCTGCCGCTCAGAACTGCCAGGCCGGCGCTGTCGTAACCCCGGTATTCCAGGCGCCGGAGTCCTTCCAAGAGGATCGGCGCCGCTGGCTTACGGCCCACATAACCCACAATGCCACACATGACGCAGGCGATTATATCCGATCGTCCCGGAGCCGCAAAGGAGGGATTGACCCCAGAGGCATCGCCCATCAGTTAACTGAGGGGATACCCAGGGCGCAGATAACGATTGAAGTAGGAGGGACGGAGATGCCATCTTCTGGCTCGTGAAAATGAATCTTGTCTTAAGCCTGATTTGGGCTCTCACCGCGAATGCGGCACAACTGAGATCAGCCGTCGAACTCACGGCACTTGACCGTTACGTGGCCGCCCCGGACACGAATTACACTTTCAAATTGTTGGACACCATCCAGGCGCCCGGCGTAAAGGCGCACATTCTGGCAATGACTTCGCAAGCCTGGCTCACGCCCCGCGAAGTGGACAAGCCGGTGTGGAAACACTGGCTCACCATCACGCGCCCGGACCAGGTCACGAATTCCAAAGCGCTTTTGATCATCGGCGGCGGCCGAAATGACAAAGGCCCGCCGAAGGGACCCGATGCGAACGTCATCCGCATCGCCACGGAATCGAAGTCCGTCATCGCCGAACTGCGCAACGTGCCCAACCAGCCGCTGATCTTCAATCAAGACGGCCAGCCGCGCGTCGAGGACGATTTGATCGCGTACACCTGGGACAAATTCCTCCGCACCGGCGACGAACGTTGGCCGGCGCGGCTGCCCATGACCAAGAGCGCTGTGCGCGCAATGGACACGGTCGTTTCGTTTTGCGCTTCACCGGACGGCGGTGGCGCCCGGATCGATGGCTTCGTCGTCGCGGGCGGTTCCAAGCGCGGCTGGACGACCTGGACCACGGCCGCCGTGGACCCGCGCGTGGTCGCCATCGTGCCGATCGTGATCGACGTGCTGAACATCGAGCCTTCGATGCGGCATCATTACGCCGCCTACGGATTCTGGGCGCCGGCCGTGGGCGATTACGTCAACCACGGGATCATGAACTGGATGGGCACGCCTCAGTTCAACGCGCTGGCGAAAATCGAGGAGCCTTATGAATACCGCTCGCGCTACACGATGCCGAAGCTGATGCTCAACGCCACGGGCGACCAGTTTTTCCTCCCGGACTCTTCGCAATATTACTTCAACGATTTGCCCGGGCCGAAGTACCTCCGCTACGTTCCGAACGCGGACCATTCGCTCAAGGAGACCGACGCCTGGACGACGCTGCAGGCGTTCTATGAATCCATTCTGACCGGCGCGGCTTTGCCTCGGTTGCATTGGACTCTGGAGAAGGACGGCTCGATTCACGTGAAGCCCGCGGACAAGCCGTCCGAAGTGAAGCTCTGGCAAGCCACGAATCCGGACGCGCGCGATTTCCGCCTGGAAACCTTCGGGCCCAAATGGACCAGCACGCCGCTCGAATCCAAAGCCGGCGTGTACGTGGGGCGTGTGACCGAGCCGGCGCGGGGTTGGACGGCGTTCCTGGTCGAGTTGACGTTCACCGGCCCGCGCGGCACGCCGCTGAAACTGACCACGAACGTCCGCGTTGTCCCGGACAGGACCGACCACAAATTCGTCCCGCAGTTGCCGGGGCGCGTGGGCGGATAGGGATGTGTCTCCCAACAAGAGGTTTTAACAGGAGGCAACAGTGGAAACGGAGTCTTCGTTGGCTTCGTTCTTGAACGGTCAACGTGGCGCGAGCCCAATTGAAGTCGTGAAAGCGAATCCCGTTGCCGGGGACGGATTGATGAAACGGACAGCCTTGTGCAGCCGCAAAGCTTTCATCAGGGGAGTCGTGCTGATGTTGTTCCTCTCGCATGCCGCGATCGCGGCTCCCGGCGCCGTGATGTATTCCAACCCCGTCCTGGCGGGCGATTATCCGGATCCATCCGTCATCCGTGTGGGGCGCGGGTACTGGGCCACGGCCACGCCCTCGGATTGGGCGCCGCTCTTCCCGCTTTTGCACTCGAATGATCTGGTGAACTGGAACCAACTCGGAAATGTTTTCCCAAAACCTCCGGAATGGTCCATGGGTAACTACTGGGCGCCGGAGATTTCCGCGCACGAAAACCGCTATTACGTTTATTACGTGGCCAGGAAAATCGGCGGCCCGCTGGCCGTCGCGGTAGCCACGGCGCCTCGCCCGGAAGGGCCTTACACGGACCACGGCCCACTCCTGGCCCAGGAAGCCGGGTCCATTGATCCCACCACGGCCACGGATGAAAACGGCAAACGCTTCCTCATTTGGAAGGAAGACGGCAACAGCCGCAAACTGCCGACGTCGATTTGGGCGCAGGAATTGTCCCCGGATGGCACGCGCCTCGAAGGCGAGATGAAGGAACTGATTCGGAATGACGCGCCCTGGGAAGGCCAGGTGGTCGAAGGCCCGTTCGTCCTCCGGCGGAACGATTGGTTTTATCTCTTTTATTCCGGCAATGCGTGCTGCGGCCTCGACTGCAACTACGCCCTCGGCGTCGCGCGATCCAAAACGTTGCTCGGTCCCTGGGAAAAAAATCCGGGCAACCCCATCCTGGCCGGCAACCAAACGTGGAAGTGCCCGGGGCACGGCAGCGTCGTGACCGATCCGCAGGGCCGGGACTTTCTCCTCTATCACGCTTATCACACGGAGGACTCCGTCTATGTGGGACGCCAGGCGTTGCTCGACGAGATCAAATGGGAAACGAACGGCTGGCCGACGATCAATCAAGGCCGGGGACCGAGCCGCCAGGCGCCGGCCCCGCACGGCTACGCCTCGCACAACGGCGAGCTTTTTTTCACGGACGAATTCAAGAGCGGCAAGCTGGCCCCCAACTGGCAGTGGCCCCAATACAATGAGCCGAAGGTCCAACTCAAGTCCGAGCACCTGGAACTCGCGCCCACCGCTCGGCACGCCAACGAACTCGTGGGCGCGGTGCTGGCCATCCGATCCACGCGCACTGATTACGAGGCGGTCACGCTCGTGAACTTGTCCGGAATGAAACCCGGCTTGTTCGCTGGACTCGCCGCGTATGGCGACCAGGACAACGCGGCCGGGATCGCGGCCGGCAACGGCAGCGTGATCGTCTGGCGCCGGCAAAAGAAGCAACAAGAAACGCTGGCCACGGACGCGTTGCGTGAAGGAAACCGAATTTATCTGCGGCTGAACGCAACCTCAGGGCGCCTGTTCCGCTTCGCCACGAGCAGCGATGGCCGGCAATGGAAAGACCGCGGCTCTGGCATCGACCTCGAAGGAGATTATCTGCCGCCGTGGGACCGCGGGGTGCGCGTGGCCCTGAACGCCGGCGGCGCCGAGGATGCCCCGGCGCGCTTCGATTGGTTTCGCCTCTATCCCGTGCGGAAGTAGGACTGCGCTCTGGAACGTCGAACGGGCTTTTTGGAATCGGCCACGGAAATGGACAGTGGGTGGCAGTGGGAGCCTCCGGGACAATTATGACCTCAGGGGATGGAAACAAATGAACTCCGCAAATTAGCGTCACCACCGCCACTCTCCGAGCTGTTCACTACGACAGTGGGTTGTGGATTGCCGTGGGTGATGGAGCACCGACCCGACGTTGACCGAACCAACCGATCCACCGAACGCCGCGATTGCGTTGCCTTTTCATCTCAAGACTCATCGGCGCGGCGTCGGTGATCTTGGTCGTTCGGCGAATTGGGCTAATCGACAAACGATCATCGTGACATGAGCCAGGTCCCAGAACCTGCGATCCTCCAGCGTCAACTCCTTGCGATCCCAGATCTGGAAACGGATGCGGAAAAGATGGAAAATGCTCGTGCGGTCTGGCTCCGCTAATCGCTGGAGGGGCAGGATGTCGGGAATCTCGTCAGCCCAGTAAATCCCACCCATAGGGTAACACGAAAGCCGTCTCGCTGTGTGGTCATAGTTATGAAGCCGGTCCGTGCGGCTACGTCATTTATCGGCATCTGACTAAACAGAAATACCACTGCGAAGTCGTGGCTCCGTCACTCATCCCCACCAAAGCCAGCGACCGGGTGAAGACCGTCTCCAGCGATTGGTTCGAGGATTCTGACGTCGCGAACTCTGGAGATCGGCCAACCGCGAATACACGCGAATGAACGCCAAGAGCTAATCTCCGACGGCGGCCCATCAACCGGCGATCGGTCATAACTGCCCACGCCACGGTCGCTCATGAAACCGGCCACCGAATCATTCGCGTCCGTTGGCGTCCATTCGCGGTTCAATTTCCCCGAACGCAAAGCTGACCGATGACGATGAAACCAGATCAGTCTCGCGCTCCTCGTCATTCGGTCCAGCAGTTGGTTCGGCAAATCCTCCACTATTTCTTCTCTAAGTAACTGATACCCGTCATCGTTAGTAATGGCAGGACATGTGGCACATCATTATCGCCGACGACAATTACTGTAGTCTTGCCAAGCGCAACGCGATAGCGGTCCGCAATCTGATACTTTTCTCCGTCGGCCATCTTAATGACAAATGGAATTCCTTCGCGAATCGCTGTCTCGATCTGATCTCTTGTCATATCAAGGGAAGATGGTCGGCCTTCTGTCACGCGGCAAGCGGAAATCCTACGCGGACGATTGCAATTGCCGAACGACACGGGTGAGCGACAGCCACGGACAGCGCGCTCAGGCTGTGGCCGAGAGTATTCATAAACCGATTTAACGATTTAACCTTTTTAGCGATGTCATTTCCATGTCTTCGACCTGGCCGGAGACGAAGCGAACCAACGGGCTCTCGTCGCTACGGCCTGGCAAAATTACCGGATCACCACGATTGCCTCGTTCGTGAGCCATTTTGTACGCGGCCAGCTTGCGCAGTTCGTCATAAACCAGCGGCCGCAATTCCTCGGCGGCGGACGCGTCGCCTTGTCGGATGGCTTCGAGGACGCGCGTGATGTCGCTCATAACTTTCGGGACGAATTTCGGCCGTAACCGCGAATGGACGCGAATAAACGCGAATCGGAAGTACGGGTTTCGATTGAGAGGAAGTTCCACGGATGCCGTTCGCGCGCATTAGCATTCATTAGCGGTTGACCTGGACAGCTATGATTGTCGAAGTTCACTCTGTCGGTCAACGGGCGCCAGCCAACGTTTCTCGCAGTTGTCCGAGAACTTCCTGCTGCAGGGGGAACAAGTACCTGTCGTCCAGTTCGCCTAAGAACGCCTGGGCCAGCTTGAAGCGCCCCTGATGAACCAAAACCGCCAGGCAGCCCAAATTGTAAAAGGCCCGCTCCGACTCGGTCAGTCCAAGAGGATTGATTCCGGCCAGTAACGGATCGGCTTCGGCGTGCCGATGGTTCTGAATCAGAGCCAGAGCGTGATTGATCCGGATGGCCGACACCTCGGGCCGCTCGATGAAGAGAGGCAACGTGTGCTGGATCGCTTTTTCGGGACGGTGGCGATTGACCACCAGCGCCGCAGCGTGGTTGTTGCGCGCGACCCAACTCTGCGGCGACAGGGCGAGGGCCTTCTCGGTGGACTTCAAGAGCAACTCCGAATTCTTGAGCTCGAAAGCCAAGGCTGAAAGCGCATCCCAGTAGGCGAGATCTTTGTTGTTGAAACGCTCGACCGATTCGAGCACTGAGCGCGCCTTGTCTCCATACCCCCATCGTGCCAGGTGAGGAGCCATTGCCAACGCAAGCGTTGGATGCGGCGCGGGACCGACCCCGATTTGACTGAACGCCTGGCTGGCCGCGCTTCGACGCTGCTGCGCCAACTCCACGCGGCCTTCGAGGAAGTAGCTCAAATCGCTGAGGCGTTCGCGCACGCTTTCATCCAATCGAATTTGCAGCGCCAACTGCCTCAGCTTGTCCCATTGCTCCGCCGCGATCAGCAGATTGGCGTAGAGAATCCACAATTCATCCAGGAAACTGAACTCGACGGTGAAACGCTCCAGCAGACGCTGAGCAGCTTCCCGTAGGCCCAACGCAAGATAAGCCTGAGTCAACTGCAGGGTTTCCAAACCGGTCGCGGGCGCCACGGCAAAATCCCTGGCGCGGTCGATGGCTTCCGCCCGGCGGCCGTTCGCGGTAAGCAAGCGCCAGGCGCGCACGTCGTTGATGAGCCGGTCCTTCTTTAAAGCGCGCAGCCGCTCCAAACTGCTCAGGTAAGCTTCCACTTCGTTCCGCTGCTCGCATACCATGAGATGAAGACGGTTGGCGAGCACGCGCCACCGAGGATCATCGCAGGTAATCCTTCAAATGGACTTGGGGTTCTCCTTCTCCTCCCTGCGCAGGGAAGAGAGGGGCGGGGAGAGGCGGGCCTCCTTCATGAGTTGCCCCACTCCTCAATCCTCTCCCCACTCGTTCCTCGAGGGGAGAGGAAGAAGATTCTAAGAGCGTGTCCGAAAATTCCGCGGGGTCCTGTTTTCGCGCCAAAGGCCGGATGGCGAGGCGCAACGAAGGAGAATATCCTCCCTGGATCTTCGACTGAGGAGCAACGAAGCCAGGCGGCCTTT
>VHCZ01000319.1 GCA_016871535.1 Verrucomicrobiota bacterium | reverse complement strand
TTAAATACAGCTCACAAGCACAAAAAAGCCTCCAGTGCAAAAAAACCACTAGAGGATAGCCGACGTGGAAAATTAAGCGCTTTTACGAGGGATTACGGGCAGCCTCCCCACTGTCTGAATCGCAGTGGCCGGAACGCGCCCCTCAGTTAACGACGGTGGAGCGCGCTCCTGCGGAGCTTTTCCTCAATGGCATTGGCTCGGCCGGAGCATCGCCGCCCCACCTTCTTGAGCGAGTTCGCGCATTCGCGAGGTGCGATTGAAACTGCCGGTGGACGAAGTCTTCTCTTTCTTCCCGAAGGGAGGAGAGGGCTGGGGAGAGGAGGTGCGTTGGCTTGCTTCTCATGTTTCCAAGGAACCCCTCTCTCCATCTCTCTCCCCACTCGTTCATCGCGGGGAGAGAGGGAAGTCTATCGGAGTCGCTGACCGACACTCTTAACCGCACCCGCATTCGCGTTCGACATTGCCAGGGGGTAGTTTGCGCATTAGAGTGCCGCAGTTTGTTCGTTGTGCCATTTAGACATGAGTGAATTCTTAAACTACGTCTATGTCGCCGTTGGGGTCGTTTTGTCCTTCGGGGCGGCGGTGTTTGTCCATGAATACGGCCACTATTGGATGGCCCGGCGGCGCGGCCTGAAAGTGGAAGCTTTTGCCATTGGTTTCGGTCCCAAAGCGTATGGCTGGGTCCGGGACGGAATCGAGTATTCGGTTCGCTGGATACCTGCGGGCGGCTTCGTGAAGCTCCCGCAAATGATCACCTCCGAAGCTCTGGAAGGGACCCAAAATCCTGAAGACGAGACGCTTCCTCCCGTTTCGCCGTGGTCGAAGATGCTTGTGGCCTTCGCCGGGCCTTTCATGAATGTCGTGTTCGCGTTCGTGATCGCGACCGTGATTTACTTTGTTGGACTCCCCAGACTGGTCAACCCGTCCATCATTGGCTATGTCGAACCCGATTCCGAAGAAGCCAAACTCGGCATCCGCGAAGGCGACCGCATTGTCGAAGTCAACGGCAAGCCCGCCGATTCCTGGCACGAAGTGCAAATGGCGACCGTTCTGGCCCTGACGAAAGTAGTCCCCGTCGTCATCGAGCGCGACGGCGCGCGGACGACGTATCAATTGAGCGCCAAGGAAAGTCCGACCTTCGGCTGGAAAATCCTTAACCTCGACCCGCGCGACCATCCGGAGATCATGCGCGTCCTGCCGAAGCTTCCCGGAGAAGCGGCGGGTCTCAAGGTCAAGGACGCGATCCTTTCGTTTGGCGGCGTTCCGGTTGCCTCCCGCGAAAAACTCATTGAACTGATCCGCAGCCGGCCAAATCAGGCCACGGAGATTGTCGTTCAGCGCGGGACGGAGAAACTGTCTTTGACCGTCACCCCCGCCGTGGACCCGACCACGAAGAAAGGATTTCTGGGCGTGGAACTGGGGTTCAATTCCAAGAACGTCTATGCGGTCCAAAAGCCCGGCCCGACTCCGCTGGATCAGGTCATGGACGTGTGGGACAAAACCGTGGCGACGCTCAGCGCGCTGGTCCACACCAAGCAAACGGGCGTCGGCATGAAAGACCTCAGCGGCCCGATCGGGATTTTTCAAATCCTGGCGGGATATTTTAACACCGATTACCGGCTGGCGTTGAGTTTCCTGGTCCTGCTGAACATCAACCTCGCCATCATCAATCTGCTGCCCGTGCCCGTGCTGGATGGCGGTCACATTCTCATGGCGGTCATCGAGCGCATCCGCCGCCGTCCGCTGAGCGTGAAGTTCATGGAATACACGACCACGGCTTTCGCGGTGCTGCTGATCTCGTTCCTGCTTTACATTTCGTTCCACGACATCAAGCGCTTCAGCCTCATCAAATCGTGGCAAGGCGGGTCCGTCGTCGAAGAACCCGGTGCGAAGACGCAACCGGCGCCAGCCCCTGCTCCCACGAAGCCGTGACGATCCAGCGCAACGGTGCGCGGCATTTCCTATGAGCTGCTCGAAGTTCAACGTTCGATGTTCGATGTTCGGCGTTCTGGTGGTTCAGGAAGAACGTCGAACCTTGAACCGACGGCCAAGGTTCACGGTGATACTGCAACGGCTTTGCCTCAGCTAAGGCTCATTCAAATGCGCTACTGCGCCTCGCCCTTCTTTTTCCAACGCCGCCAGACTCGCGAGGTCGTGATCGGCGATCCGGCCAACGGCGGCGTGATCGTTGGCGGAGACCACCCCGTGGTCGTGCAGTCCATGCTCACGTGCGACACGATGGACACGGCCGCCTGCGTGCAACAGACGCTCGATCTGGTCAAGGTCGGCTGCGAGTTGGTCCGCATCACCGCCCCAACCGTCAAAGACGCGGCCAATCTCAGAAACATCGTCGCTGAACTCCGCGCCCGCGGCTGCACGGTCCCCATCGTGGCGGACATTCACTTCAAACCGGAAGCGGCGATGGAAGCGGCCAAATGGGTCGAGAAAGTCCGGATCAATCCTGGCAATTACGCGGACTCCAAGAAGTTCGCTGTCAAAGAATATACGGACGAGCAGTACGCAACTGAACTGACGCGGATCGAGGAGAAATTCACGCCGCTGGTCAAGCTTTGCCAGGAGTTGCGCCGCGCCATGCGCATCGGCACGAACCACGGCTCGCTCAGCGACCGGATCATGAACCGCTACGGTGACACGCCCCTGGGGATGGTCGAGAGCGCCCTGGAATTTGCCCGCATCGCCCGGAAACACAATTTCCACAACTTCGTGTTCTCGATGAAAGCGAGCAACCCGAAGATCATGATCGAGTGCTACCGCCTGCTCACCGCGCGCCTCGCGCAGGAAGGGCCGGACTGGAACTACCCGCTCCACCTCGGCGTCACCGAAGCGGGCGAAGGCGAAGATGGCCGGATCAAAAGCGCCATTGGCATCGGTTCCCTCCTCTGCGACGGCCTCGGCGACACGATCCGCGTCTCACTGACGGAGGATTCACCAAACGAAATCGCCGTCTGCTGCGACTTGCTCGATCAAATCCCACTTCTGACGGTAGCGCACTCCGCACTCCGCACTCCGCACTCCGCACTCGTCCAGAGCCTCCTCACGTCGGCTGCTTCCTGGCCCTTCGACCCCTTCGCCTACGAGCGCCGGCCTGCGCCTGAAATCGAAATCGCCGACGGCGTGAAATGCGGCGGCGAGCAAACCGTCCGCGTCGTGGTCACACGCGCGACATGGGAAAAGGTGGCGCCAAGAATCCGGCCTAAAGACGATGTGAAGCCCGAAGCCGTTTACGAAGACCTCAACGTCTATGAGATCGACCCGACGGCGGACTTCAAAATCAACTGCGAAACGCAGCTTGTGACGGTCCAAGATGGCCTGGCGCTCCCGCCGATCACTGCTTTCCGCTTGCTGGCGGGAAAGCTGAAGCGGCTTGGCTTGAGCAATCCGATCCTGCTGAAGGACTGCTTGAGTTTGTCTGAAACACCGCTGGAGTCACGCATTGCCCTGCTGTGCGCGGCGGTCGTGATCGGCTCGTTGCTGGCGGACGGGATCGGCGACGCGATTTTGATCCGTGGCGAGAGCGGTGGTGGCCAGGGCCTTCGTCTGGCTTACAACATCCTGCAAGCCGCGGGCTGCCGTTCCTTCAAGACCGACTACGTTGCGTGCCCGTCTTGCGGCCGCACTTTATTCAACTTGCAGACCGTCACCGCGCGCATCAAGGCCCGGACCGAACACCTCAAAGGCGTGAAGATCGCGATCATGGGCTGTATCGTGAACGGGCCAGGAGAAATGGCGGACGCGGACTTCGGCTACGTGGGCGGCGCGCCCGGCAAGATCAACCTTTACGTCGGCAAGACCCCGATCAAGTTCAACATCCCCGAAGCCGAGGCCGTCGATCGCCTGGTCGATCTCATCCGCGAGCACGGCAAATGGGTGGAGCCGGAGCGGAAGGAACTCCAGGGCCATTGACGTTGTGCAGTGATTACGGGAGATAATCCAGGTCGGCCAAGTCTTTGTTTCGGCCCGCGGTCCGCTTATTGGTTTTCAAATCGCGTAAGCTAATCAGATTGACCGGGATACTCCCTATTTCTCCCCGAACGCGCCGAGCGTAGCAGGCTTCAAAGTCGCACGCGGATATTTCGGTCGGAAGTTCGATTCGATTGGGTTCAATGCCCATGCGAATGATTCGACCCTTGTCCAAGAAGAGTTTCTCCTGCAACTCCGGAACATCGAAGCCAAATTGTTTGATTAACCGCACCAGCTTCGCGGCGTTCTCGGGGTTAACCGCAACCCAAATATCGATGTTATTCGTGTTCCGATAATAGCCATGATAACAGACCGTGTAGCCTCCGACCAGCAAGTACTCAACGCGGTGTGAATTTAACAACCTCAAAAAATCGGCGAAGTCGTTTGGAAGCAGGATCGTAGCCGTAGGCGATTTGCCTGCTCTGTTCGAGCGCGGCCAGCCGTTCTGCCGGCGTGCGCGACCACCAGTATTCCTTGTCCTGTTTTTCGGCTTCATCGTAGGTGCACACTGAAAAGGTCCTGCGATCCACTCGGATTTTCGAGGCGAACGATGGTTTTATGCCACCAGCATAGCGACCCGACGACCGATTTCAAAATCAATTGATTCAACATCCCCTAGCACGATCCAATATTCCTTCACTCCAGCTTCGGCATAAAGCGAAGCGTTCTCGCGGTCGAGCGCCACGCTGGAGACAGCCACTTCAATGACCAACTCCGCAGTCCGTGGATGGGCTTGAACGAAATCCGCGAGGGTTCCGCGGACCACGGAAATATCCGGTTCGGGTTCTGAGTCCGCGAGTGTGATCGGAGCGTCATGCCGAACCAGAAAGCCGGAAGGAAGTCGGGCCGCGATCAAATCGCAAAGTTGCTTGGACAGCGCGGTCTGCAAGGGGGATTTGGCCATTTTTTCGATGACTACCCCTCGGATCAACTCCGTTCGCCGTCCATGCTCATTGAACTCGTCAAGCCGGTGATACTCCTCGACTGTCAGCGGGGAAACCCGGCGGCGCACCTCCGGAATCTCAAGGATTGCGGTCATCGTCCCCAAAACTAAGCGCATCACGATGAGGCGCCGAGTGTGAAAACAGGATCCCTTGCGGGGCGCATCGAGTCTGGCTGCAAATGACTGGAATTGTGAAAACCCGGTTCGGCAGTTAAAGGTGGTCTTTGCAAATTCCATGGCTGAGCTGGAAAAAGCATCCCGCATATGAATGCCGGCAAAAAGCTGGACCTGCTGATCACGGACCTCGCCTTTGGCGGGGAGGGAGTCGCCCGGGACGGCGAGTTCGTTGTATTTGTCCCTTTCGTCATTTTAGGAGAGCGCGTCTCGGTCGAAATTGTGGAGGTGAAAAAGCGCTTCGCGCGCGCGCGGCTTCTCCAGGTTCTTCAAGCATCTCCAGACCGGACGAAACCGCTCTGCCGTTACTTCGGCGACTGTGGCGGCTGCCAATACCAGCACCTCGCTTATGACGCTCAACTTCGCCTGAAGCACAAACAGATCCTCGACGTTTTTCAGCGCGTCGGCGGATTCCACGACGCCGGGATCGATCCGGTTGTTCCCTGTCCGCAGCCCTACGGCTACCGGAACCGGATCATGGTCCGCAGCCAGTGGGACAAATTCAAACAGGGCCTCAACATTGGCTTTATCCGGGCGGACAACCGCCTCGTTGTCGATGTCGAGGAATGCCAGATCGCCGAACCTGTGTTGAATCAGGAACTCAGAAAGGTGCGCGCGAATCCACCCCCCAAGGGCGGACTCAAGGTCGTCTTGCGTGTGGCTCCGGAGAATTGGCAGGTCCCAAAGGATTCTTTCTTTCAAAACAATTTCCATTTGCTGCCGAAGCTTGTCGATCTCGTGCGCGAACGGATCCGCTCCAGCGGCGTTCGCCATCTCGCGGACGTTTATTGCGGCGTTGGATTTTTCAGCATCGAACTGGCGGACCTGGTTGAATCCTTTGCCGGGGTTGAGTTGGACCGGATGGCGATTCAAGCTGCGCGGCGCAACGCGGCGTCTCGCCGGCGCACCAACGGCGAGTTCTTGGAGGGAACGGCTGAAGCAGTTTTACCGTCGCTTCTGCATCGATTTCCGGCCGACCAGACGGCCGTCGTGTTGGACCCGCCTCGAAAAGGATGCCAGCCGCAGACGCTTGATTTGCTGGAACAGACTCAGCCGGCGCAAATCGTCTATGTTTCCTGCCACCCGGCGACGCTGGCGCGGGACGTGCGGCGGCTCTGTGCCCGCGGTGTTTACCAGTTGGAACGCGTGACGCCGCTGGACATGTTTCCGCAGACGCAGCACGTGGAGTGCGTGGTGGATTTGCGCTGGGCCGGATCGCGCGGTAGGGACGGATTCCACTCCGTCCCTGACTCATTCGCGCCATCTTCCTAAACAATCCAGGGACGCGGTGGAACGCACTGCTGTCCAGCTTATAATTATTGATGATCAATGTCTTCCAAATCTCTGTATCGCTTGCTGGTTCGCTCTGCTGAACAAACGCCATATTTCCGAGCAAATTTCGCTTAAATTCCCTCGCTGATGAATTGCA
>VHCZ01000318.1 GCA_016871535.1 Verrucomicrobiota bacterium | reverse complement strand
GAATTTTGCCTGGGGCTGCGTTGCTCCTCGGTCACAGCCCCACTGGCGGGGGATGCTCGCTCGTCGCGCCTTGCCCCAGGCCAAATTGGGCGCAACGAACGTGAGCGTATTTACGAAACGGACCACTTAGTTGCTCAATTTCAACGCCGTAGCCAACCGCGCGGTTGGGTCTGCTTCTTCGGTGAATGAAATGGGCAATCGCTGTGCCGAACAACTAACCCCCAGCGTCTGCTAAACGGGGCGTTGATTCCAAGGCAGCGGCATCGTGGGTGGTTTGCGATGCCGGTCGCGGCGCGGATCCGCAGGCCGATCTTTGAAGTAAGTCACGAAACGGACCAATTGCTTCACGGCTTCTTCGTAAGCTTCCTTGCCTTTTTTGGCTGTAGCCAACTCGGCATCGCCCAGCACGCCGGTCTCGGAATAGCTGCTAGTCCAGGAAATCAACGTAGCCGGGCCGGCGGCGAAAAGATCGACCCAATTGAACGGATTCTCCTCGTTGTTGAAACTGATGGTGCCGCTCTTGATTTGATCCTGACGAACATTGCCGCTGTCGAGATACAAATAAAGCGAAGTCTCCAACTCGCACGCGTGCGAGCAACCGCCGGGGAATTTGCTCTGGCGCCAGCGCGGCAAGAAGGTCTTATCGACGGTGAGCAAGTTCCACCACCCGGCCAGCACGCATTCCGCATCGGTTTCCAGATTGGTGCGGCGGGCGACCAGGTCCAAGTTCGGCATGTTGGACCCGTGGCCGTTTAACAGGAGAATCTTCTTGAAGCCGTGGTACGCGAGGGATTTTGTGATGTCGAGGACATGGTGAATGAAATGCTCGAAATCGTTGTTGATGGTCCCCGGAAAGTCCATGACATGGCCGGTGTAGCCGTAACAAACCGTGGGCAACACCAGCATCTTTTCCGGGATCTCCCGCCCCGCGCCCCGGGCAATCTCCGTCGGGCAAATAATATCCACGTCGAGCGGGAGATGCGGTCCATGCTGTTCCACGGCGCCGCAGGGCACGATGCAGACCTTGCCGAGGTCCACGGCGTCATTGATCTCGGGCCAGGTGAGCTTTTCGTAACGGAATTCTTGGGCAGCGCGGGAAGTCATAAAGCATTCGTGTTGATTACCGCGCTACGTGTAAGGGCGGAGCAGACACCTGACAATCCGGAAAACCTCAAAAGATGAAAAAGAAGAAGATTCCCGTGGTGGATGACGAACGGCGAGCATCACGGAAGTGCTTCGGTGCATTCAACAGAATCCCGCCGCGGCCTGAGCGCCCGAGCCACGCTGATCAACAGTCCGATGCTCATCAGGGTGCTGATCATGCTTGATCCTCCGTAGCTGATGAAGGGCAAGGGCATGCCTTTGTTCGGGATGCTGCTCGTAGCGGCACCGATATTGACCAAGGCCTGGCAGCCAATCGAAAATGTGAGGCCGGCGGCGAGAAATTGCCCAAACGCATCCGGACCGCGCCACGCAATGCGGATTCCGCAGGCCACCAATCCAATGAAGGCAAACAACACCCCCCAGGTTCCAACCAATCCAAGTTCTTCCCCAATCACGGGCAGAATGAAATCGGTGTGATGTTCGGGGATGAAGCCCATTTTGAGATGTCCCTCGAACCAGCCAACGCCCGTCCATGCTCCGCAGCCCAGGGCAAGAATTCCGTTCCAGGGCTGCCAGGTGATTGAGTCCTGGCTCCGTTCCGGATCGAGAAATGACACCACGCGCGCCAGGCGGTGCGGGTCGCGGCAAAGCGCGATCAAGAACACTTCTAACGCCATGATCCAGCCGATGACGAGATAGGACAACCGGGTTCCGGCAAACACGAGCATCATGGTGCCAACCATCGCGATCAGGCCTGCTGTTCCCCAATCGGGTTGGAGAAAGATGAGACTTGAAACCAAGCCTATGATCGCCATGGGCAATAAGAAACCGACGCCGCGCTCACGCATCCCGTGCAAATGCGCCGTGCAATAGTGCGCCAGCAGAATGACCAGTGCAGGCTTGGCAAATTCCGAAGGCTGAAATCCCATCAGCCACCGCCGGGCGCCATTGGTCTTGCGGCCCAAACCAGGTATCAGAACCAGCACAAGACAGACTACGATGATCATGATCAGCCCCCAGGCCACAGCTTGTTTATCCAGTCGGCGATAGTCCGTGTTGGCTACGAGGGCGCAGGCGCCCAATCCGACGACCACCCAGAGCAGTTGCTTGAAAAAGAAGGCCGAGTTGAGAACCCCCAGACAGCAACTGCAGAGCATTAGAAGTCCGAGAATCAAAAGCCCGCCCACGCTGGCGACCAACCCCAGCAAGGGCGAATTTATCGGGCTTTGTTTCCTCAGGATCATCTTAGCCTGCAGCACTTATGGTTGTGACCGTAGGAAAGGCGACGGCACGGTGTTCGTAGTCCCGGCTTCAGCCGGTCCGGGCCGCCTAAAGGCGGGACTACGAACCTTCGTCGTGTAGTCCATCCCAGGGTCTCATCAGCAAATTGGAGGTCGGGCCAGCAATTCCATGGCTTGCGAACGGGTTGGAATGCAATCGAACTGCGCAGGAAAATTCCTCGGTCGCATAGGTCAACGGGATCGCCTGTTGCGGCGGCGGCCTTCCATCCGCAGCGACATGACTCGAAGCAACTGCACCTCCGTGCTCGTCCACAGATTGCGTCACGGTTTCGTGAGTGGGAGAGAGAACGAAGAAGCGAGTCATAGAATCCATGTGTCCGTTCGTCAGCGAGCCAGCGCGGGCCGTGCCGCAGCCAGCCGTGATCCAGTGTCCGGGATCTGCAGGTTGTTCGCGATCCGCGCCGCGATGTTTCGAAAGGTCGGCCCTGATGTTCTGCCGCCGGCGTGCACCGGCTTCGGTTCATCGAGGACCACCAGAATGCACACTTCCGGCGCGTCGGCTGGGAGGAATCCGCAGAAGGAAGCTGTGCAGCGTTCGCGGTCGTACCCACGTGCGCCTGCCTTCCAAGCTGTGCCAGTTTTTCCGGCGACCGGGATTCCCTCTAACGCCGCCAGGCGCCCCGTACCGGTTGAAACCACGCCTTTGAGTGCCCGAACCATCTCCGCCGCGGTCGCCGGCCGGACCACTTGCCGAACCACTTCCGGTCGCGATTGAGCCAATACCTTGCCAGTCGCATCCTCGATCCGGTCCACCAGAATCGGGCGCATCAGCCGGCCCTGGTTCGCGAGTGCGCTCATGGCCATGACCATTTGAATCGCGGTCACACCGATTTCGTAACCGATGGCGACGCGCGTCGGAGAAATGACCGACCATTCGGAGGGCGGAAAGACCGTTCCGGCGCGCTCGAAGGGAAGCTGGATGCCGGTCGGACTGCCGAATCCGAACGCGCAGACGAATTTGTGCATGCGCTCCGGACCAAGCAGCAGGCCCAGTTGGGCCGCGGCAATGCTTGAGGATACCGCGAAGGCTTGTTCGCACGTGACCGTTCCGAGCGCCGGACGTTCGGTGAGAGTCGTTCCGTGGTAGTCGAAACGTCCGTTGCGGCAATTGATTGGCGTCTCCAGTCCGCTCAACCTCTCTTCGATCATGGCGGAGAACGCGACGATCTTGAAGGTGGACCCAGTTTCATAGACGTCCGCCACCACGCGATTTCTCCACGCTGCAGGATCAACAACCGAAAGATCCTCCGGATTGAACGAAGGCACGGACGCCATGCCCAGAACCCGTCCCGTCCGAGGTTGCACCACCACGCCCGCGGCACCCGCTGCGTGAAACGTCCGGACAGAAGTCGCAAGTTCCGATTCCAGGATTTGCTGGATTTCCGCGTCGAGGCTCAACACGACGTTCCGCCCGGCAACCGGAGGGACCTCGATCCAGCGGCGGTGGGGGATTTCCGTGCCGTGGACGTCTCGCTCGCCTTTGCGCCAGCCAGGCGTGCCGCGCAATTCGCTTTCCAGCACGGCCTCGATGCCGCTCAGTCCGGCGGGCGCATCCGTCGAGTTCGTGGCTCCGACAAACCCGATCACGTGGGCAGCGAGCGAGCCGTTTGGATAGATTCGGATTTGCGTTTCTTCGGCGAATACGGTCTGAGTCCGGGGCCTCCACAACCGGGACCGATGAGCCCCGGTCATTCTTTGGGGATCGAATCCGAAGAAGTGGCCCTCCAGGAGCCGTTTCAACCGCGACCATTCCTCGGAGGAAACACGCTTCCGAATCAGCACTCGCGTATCGAAAATTGGAGCGCCTTGAGAATTGACACCCAGCATGCGGACTTTGAGGCGTTGAGCCAAACGATCCGCGTCTGTCTCCGCCCAAAATGCGAGCACTTGGGCCATGTCAACTCTTCGGTCGCCGAGCAGCACCGGATTGACGAAAACTGAAAGAACCGTTTCATCAATGGCGAGGACGCGATCCTTGCTGTCACGAATCTCGCCGCGGATGGCGTCGATCTTTCGCGCGAACGTGAACCTCCGCTCCGCCTTGGCCCGCAACTCTTCGTGTCGAACGATCTGAATGCGGTAAAGCCGTTGTGCCAGCCAACCGAGTCCGCCGAGCAACAACGCGCCCAGGATCAGCAGTCTCCGATAGTGGAATGCTTTCACCATAGATTCGGGCTGAAAGACTCTCCGTCTAACTCAATTCACGCGTCTGCGAATCAGCGTCTTGACGTCCAGTTCGCCGCGAGGATTGCGGCGCGCGGCTCCGCAATCGCGTTTGCCCGCCGCGCCGCATTGGAGCGCTTCTGGCTCAGTTGCTGCGGCGTGGTCGGCCTGGGCCTCGACTGTGTCCGATGCGACAGAGAAATCTTCTGTGCGCTCGGCCTTATGGATTTAGTTCGGGCGGCCGAATACGTCGAGGGCGTTGGCTTCTTCGTGGGGCCCGGAGGGACCGCCGTTCGAGCCAGTTGCTTTGCGGGGGTTGCCTTTCGCGGCGCCGATGCGATGGCTGAGGGAGCAACTGGCGCGTGCGCCGCTGGTTGTTTGAAGAACTGCGGGGCCGGGACGCCCGGCGAGCCGACAGCAGAGTTGACCGGACGCGACACGGCTCGATCCGGAACCAACGCCAGAGCCGGCGAACGCCGGATGGATGGGGCAGGGGAGTCTTTCTTCTCATCCATGGAGGACGCCGGCCGCGTGGCAACCTGGACGCGGTTGGCTCTGGCCTCGCGAACCTGAAAACCGCGCATGAGCTTCTGAAGTTGTTCATCGTGCAGTTGTTGCTCGGCCGATTTCTGCGCCTCCTTGTGCACTTGCGTTTTAACGCGAAGGAAATGAAGGCTCGCCAGCCCGGTGCAGAACAGCAGCAACGCAAGTAGAAAAGCGAGCTTCACCCAACTGGTTCGTCTGGCTCTGCCCCCCTCCCCGTCGCCCGGAATCGCAAGCAGTAATTCCTTCCAGGTCTTCAGCATGGTTGCCTGAACAGGGGGCGGGTCGCGCAAAAAAAGCCGCCGCGATGTGCGAAAACCCTCGAACCGAAATCTGCCGCTTCCTCCGTGGGCAGACTCAATCGAGTTGCTGATCGAGAGAAACTCACTGAATGGATGTTTCATAGTTGTGATGCTTGCTAAACAAAGAACTGGTGTTGCACCTCGCCTGCGGCCTTCATGTCAGCAGCTCGGATTGCCGCATATTTTGTAGGCGACCAAATCTCGAAGTGATCGACACAGCCGATCAGTTCGGCTTCGTTGCCGATTTCTGCTGACTGGAGCAGGCTATCCGACAACGCAAGCCGGCCATACCGGTCGAAGTGAACTTCCTTGGAGAGGCTCCCCAGCCTGCGCTTGAAGGCCGCGGCGTCGGCATTGGTCTGGGATTTCCGCCGCAAATCCTCCATCGAATCCAGATAGCGTCTCTTGGATAGAACCAGGAGATGGTCGTGTGGCTCCTTTCCCAGTGGCCACGGAATCACCACGAATTCGGTCGGCCCATTCTCAGGCCGCCACTCCTTGGGGATTAGAACACGAAAACTCGCTTCGATCCCTCGACGCGAAGATCCATGATACAGCTCAGCAGGCGTTGAGGCGGAGGCTGGGGGCTGGATAACAGACTCGCTCATTTCTTGGATTTCGGATGCCTGGGCTGCTTACGAACTCACGGCTCCAAAGACCGCCGCTTTATTGCCGCGTGATACCGTAGTTTGCCGCAGTTTGCCTTAGATTGCCCATCAGATCAAAGAGAAGTTATTCACAATTTGCACAAAAGGTTGTGAATAACTTGGAAGCGACCTGACGTCGCGCGTCTCGAAGCGAGACGGAGCGCGGCGTTTCGTTAGGCCCAATCAACGCGAAGCAGCCTCAACCTCTTAATCCGTGGCTCCGTCTGTGGTCTAAAGTGGTGGCTGTCTGCGGATGCGCCGAGCGCGTGGCAGATCATACCTATGCCGATGACTGCCTTCGTCGATCGACGGATTGACTTGCGCCTCCGGTGGGTCACAGGCCTTGGTTGATCTCAAGCTCCTTGGCGCCTTTCGGAACCTCTGCGTTCACGATCTTGCCGCCGGGCCAGCGCACCCAGATCCCCGTCACTTCCTCCTTCAGCCCCTGCACCTGCACCGCCCCCTCTTGCGACCAG
>VHCZ01000317.1 GCA_016871535.1 Verrucomicrobiota bacterium | reverse complement strand
AGGCGATCTCCTTCTCGGCTTTTTCTTTGTCTAGACTCCGCGCCACTTCTGCCTTGGCTTGCTCAATCACGCGGTGGGCTCGATCTTTAAGGAGCCATCGTTTCCAAAGTCTGATCCGCTTTTTGCCTTCGACAAAGCGCAAGGCGTCAGGTTCGTCGCCAGAGTCGCAGAAAGCCGACGCAAACGGCGGCGGCGTGCCAAACGTCTTCTGCCAAAGCTCGCCGGCAATTCTGAGCAGCCTCGGGCTTTGTCGGTACGAAATCTTCAAGTCGAAGATTTCAGGTTTCGTGTGCAGTAGTTCCAACTCTCCCCAGTCGGCGATGCCATGCTGGGTCATCCGCTGCATCAAGTCCCCGGACAAAGTGACCGAGTTGAAGCGGGGGTGCGCCAGGAGCGCCATGCATCCCAACTCAGTAGCCGAAAAGTCGGATGCCTCGTCAACCGCGACAACGAGCCTCATCTCGTTCAGGAGCTTCTGGGATACGGAATCCCCAGACTCTTGCAGCACCTGCCCTCCATCGTGGGCGTCTCTGACGACGGACAAAGCTGCGAATATCAGCGTGTCGAGTTCCAGACTGTCGATCTTTCTCTCGTTCACTGCCGGAAGAGACGAACCAAGGAAGAAACCGAGTTCCTCCCAGTTGGCCAACCGGAATTGCTGGTAAACAATCGGGACTTTACGAAGCAGGGAGTCCAAAGAGAACAAGTCGAGGACGCGGGAGATGGAGGCACGGAAGTCTTGCACCGGGGCGGCATAGACCTCCGGTGCGGGATAGGTTCGACCAAGCCCATCTTTCCTGCGCTTTTCGCGGAATTTGTTTTCCTTCTCACGCCATTCCCTTGTCGTGCGCGCCAGCCTGCCAAGTGGAAAAGCGGTCGAGTTGTCGTGGGCGGCTTGTGCGAATTGTTGAATCTGCTGCCACAGCTTGAGCAGGAACTCCATTTCATCCGCAGGCTCGCGCAGTTGGTCAATCTGGCGCTGCTGATGGCTGATTGACTTCTGAATGGCATCCTGGTCTTTCGTGCTCGTCGCAGATGAGAGCTTCGCCTCAAGTTCAGCGATCTCGGCTTGGAACGGCTGGGTTCTGCTTGCGATGCTGGTGACTTCAGCAGTCGCGTAATCAATTTGTCGCCGGAGGACCTCGGTTTGCGTGGTGACTTCGTGGTTAAAATGGCCGCTGGTGGGAAAAAGATCCCGCACTTGTCACGGCCTACGCCCTGATCTCTTTGGAAATGATTAATCGGCGGTTGTAACGGTGACAGCAGTGGAGTTGAGGTGTCGGGCCTGAAACTCCGCGCGCTCTTTGACTATCGCAGCGTGTTCCGCAGAATGACCACTGATGGGCCTGCCCTTTCCCAATCTTCAGCCAGCTTCGCCGGCACGTCGCTCGGACCACGAATGTACGACCCCAACACAATATCTATGTCAGCGTCGTTGTCGAGGTCGCGCGCATCCATCGTGAGCCAGCGGCCCGCCAGGTATTGACGGAAGGTCGCTGCCGTGAACTGCATTGAGCCGCGGTTCTCCAGATAAACGAAACCTTCCTCCGGCGATTTTTCGTAGTCTGGAAAGAACGAAATCGCGGCGATGTCGAGATCGTTGTCGCCGTCGAAGTCGCGGGCTACCGCCTTGAACGCGCCATTGAGCGGGTAGAAAAGCGCTTCTTCAAACCGGTTCTCGCCTCGGTTTAGATACAAGCGAATCCCATGATACTTCTTGATCGGCGAGGTGTACTCCCCGTTATCGCCATTCGTGACGAGGAAATCCGCCTTGCCGTCATGATTGAAATCGACAACTTCAAAGTAGGTATGGCCGTAAATGGGCGGCTTCTGAAATGCCGTGTGCGTTGTAAAGCGGCCCTTTCCATCGTTAAGAAGAATAAATAGCGCCTCGGTCTCCTGGGCGATCAACACGGCGATGTCACGGAATCCATCCCCATTGAAATCCTGCACCACGGACCGGATGGCGCCAGCTTTCGGGATTAAGACGTGTTCCTTCAATTCGTCCAGGCCCATGTTCTCGTGCCAACTGAAACGGCCGGCGAAATATCCGAAAAAGCAGGTCAACATGTCCGCCTTGCCGTCGTGGTTTATGTCCGCAAAAACCGTATCTGTCAGGCGAGGCGTTTTTGTGAAGAATGTCTTGGCCGGCGCGAAGCTTCTTTCCGTTCGCTGCAGCATCGCCAACCCTCCTAACGGCTCCTCGGAAGGGATGAAACGCCCGATCATTGTCACGTAAATACCCCGCGCCGTTTCCGTCAACGCCACAGGCACATTGTCCACACTCACCGAATCGATCCACTTTCCGGCCGCGTCGATGATATTTAACGTTTTGGACGCGTCGTCGCCGAAATAGATGCGGCCGGTGGGCTGGCTGATATGCACCAGCGTCGTCGAGGCTGGTTCGTGACGGAAAGGGACCGCTTCAAAAGTGAATTGTTTGAGATCAGCGGCAATTCTCTTGCGCGGCTCCTGGGGCAAAGGTTGGACTGGCGCGGCTTCGAGATAATAGGCCGTCATAAGCTGGAACTCTTCCAAGGAAACCATCGGCACGCTGGGGATGATGCCCGCGGCTTTGATAAATTTGGCGTCCGCATGCTTTTCCAGAGTGGCGGGAGACAGGCCCATCCGAAAGGCCATGCGCGGCAGCGTTTGTTCTTTCCAGGTTCTCTGATCGAGCAAATCAGGCTCCGGAAATAGATGGCACGCCGCGCAATGGACTCTGGCCAGTTGTTTTCCGGCTTGAAATTTCGTATCCGCCGGGACGGCGCTGTTTGGCGGGCCCGAATGTGCAGGTTTGGGGTCAGCTGCGGACGCGTAGAGTGCTAACCAATACCAAGTGCAAGCGCAAAGCGTTAAACTGAGGCGCAGCGGGTTCATCCTGGAAAAACAAAGCTGGCCATCAATAATCGCGACACTGGCGACACTGTAAGAGCGAGCCGGCACGTTTGCGAGCAAAAGCGCAGGCCGGGCATGCCCGGAGAAGACGCTGCCGGAGACAAAAATCTAAAACTCACAAACCGCAAACTCGTTTTTTGTAGTTGCAATTAGAAACCATTTATACTTAAATGCGCCCGTTCCAAAAACTCACAATGACCCAAACGCACGGTGCGCGCAGAGAGATCGCCGAGTTTCCCGGTAGTCTCGGCAACGTCTTGTGAGATATATCAGAGGACAAAATATGCGAGTTCAACGTACCACATCACTAAACAAACGGAGAGGCCTTAAAGCCTCTATTATTGTCGGGTCGTTTTCGTTATTGGCTGCTGTTGCTCATGCTGGGACAGCTACCTACAATTTCGACGCCGATCCCAGCACTCAACTCAAAATCGTGGGTAATAACCCCGAACCCTGGAAGAACGCTGGTGGCAACCCTGCCACCGGAGGATTCCTGGCCATCACTTATCCCCAAGGAAGCCAATATACGGGTGTTCTCTTCCCCGATATTGATACTGGAAAAATCGTCACTGCCTTCAAATTTGAATGCGATTTGCGCGTCGGTAATAGCACCGGCGATCGCCCGGCGGACGGATTCAGCATCAGTTTCGCCCGGAGTACGGATCCTCTATTGGCTGAAATCGACGGTGGCGGAGGCAGTACGGGGCCATTTGCAGGCGGTGTCCCGGAAGCAGGCTCTACGACGGGTATAGCTATCTCCTTCGACACTTGGTCTGGCAACGCCCTGCCTGATGGTCCCGATATCGAGGGCATTATCATTCGAGTGGATAACGTGACCATATTGAAACAGCCAATGCCGACTCGGCATGGCGCGTGCGCCGATACGACCAGCTTGCAAACGGGCCCGCGCGACGCGGCTTACTGGGCGGGCGGCGGCGAGCCAACTGCGCCGGAAGCTTGGGCGGGTCTCTGTTGGCAGCCCTTTTCGGTCGATTTGGATGGCAGCGCGAAGTTGACCGTCAAGTACAAAGGCAAAACCATTCTCAATCAATTTCAAACTTCCTACTTCCCGACGCCGGGTCGTTTGATTTTGGCTGGCCGAACCGGTGGCGCCAACGAGCATACTCACTTCGACAATATCAAATTGACGACGGTGGCGGTGACCGATGCTGCACCTCCCACCGCCCCCACTAATGTAAAAGCGATAGCCCAGCACGCCCGCCGCATCAAGCTTACATGGGATGCGGGTACGGATGATTCCGGAAGGGTTGCCTACGAAATTGAGCGTAATGGCACTCTTCTACCTGGCTACGCCACCGGCACAAGCTTCGCCGATACCAAAGTAAAACCCGACACCAGCTATACCTACAAGGTTCGGTCGGTCGATCCGGGTCAGAACAAGTCCGCTTTTAGCGCAGCCGTTACCATTAAGACTCCGCCTGAGGTTTCAACCTTTCAAGCGGGCGTGATGAAGTGGGAAGCCTTTAAGGATATCGGGGGCACGGCGCTTGATCCGCTGAAGGACAGCGACAAATTCAAGAACAACGAACCCGATGAAGTACGCACGGTCGCCGGATACGAGGGTCCGACCAACATCGGTGATAATTACGGAGCGAGGATTACCGGATTCATTACGCCCGAAACTAGCGGCAGCTATATCTTCTTCATGTCCACTGACGATAATGGCGAGCTTTATCTGAGCACAGATGACAAACCGGCCAATAAAGTCCTTATCGCCTCTGAGCCCCAATGGGGTGCCGTCCGGGCGTGGACAGCGGCCGACCGCCGTCCTGGATGCCCGGATGCATGCGAAAACCGCTCCGCTCCTATTCGGTTGGTGGCCGGCAAGCGTTATTTCACAGAGCTAATCTACAAGGAAGGCGGCGGTGGAGACAACGGCGCGGTGACTTGGATCAAGGAGGGCGATCCGCTGCCCGCAAATGGATCGCCTGCGCTGGGCGGAAAACTGGTTGGTTCGTTCGCTGATCCGAACGCTGGTCCGCCCTCGATCGTCAGTCAGCCGGTCGGAGCAACGCCGCCAGCGGGCGGAAAGGCAACTCTCAGTGTGAGCGCAATTGGGACGGCTCCTTTGTCTTACGAATGGAGTTTCCAGGCCTTTGGTGAGCGTGCGGCGAGTCCGCTGGCGGGCGCTACTACAGAATCGATCGGCGCGAGCGCCCCCGGTATTTATTCCGTGACCATTAAGAACGAAGAAGGTACCGCGGCGAGCGGTCCGGCCATGCTTATCAAAGAAGGCACCCTCTTTATTGAAGCCGAAGACTTCAACTTCGGCAGTGGCAATTATGTGAAAGATAAGGCCATTGGGATGAGCGGCACATATGCGGGCGGCTCGTTTAGCGATTTAGGCAGTGACGCCGACGCCGGCATTGACTGGAACAATCCCGGTGGCAACGCCGGTCAGCCGTATCGTCCTGGAACGGGCGTCGCAGCCGGCAAACCGAATCAGCATCCCGATGGCATACCGCGCGGCAGCTTCAACGTTGCCGTAAATCACGTCGTTGGATGGAATGATGCGGGCGACTGGCAGAATTATACGCGCGTCTTTCCTCAGCCGGCGAAGGAGTACAGTGTCATTGGCCGCCTCTCATCCGGTGGAAATGCGATTAACGGGCAGTTGGACGAGGTTACGGCCGGCGCGAAAACCGCTAACCAGACCTTGAAGAAAATCGGCGTGTTCAAGCCCGGAAGAGCGACGGCCGGGTGGGATATCATGGAATGGTTCCCATTGACCGATGATGCCGGCAAACCTGTAACGCTAAGCCTTGGCGGTGAGAAAACTCTTCGGTTTACCACGCAACCGGGCGCCAATCTCGACCTGGATTATCTGATGTTTGTCCCGGCCGATGGCGGAACAACACCACCGCCTGGACCGAAGATTGACAAAATCACTAAGAGCACAGGCAACAACATCGTCATCGAATGGACCGGCACCGCTGTCCTGCAATCGGCAGACGCCGTCACCGGTCCGTGGACCGACGTGGCCGGAGCAGCCAGCCCGCGGACCGTGCCAATACAAGGCACAACGAAGTTCTACAGACTAAAGCAGTAGCGACATCGCTTTAGCGACGACTCAGAAGACCGGACGCGAGTCCGGTCTTTTTTTCGTCATTTTGCGGAGTGGTTCGGAGCGCAGATGCCCACCTCCGCAAATTGAAGTAGTTGCCCCTCGAAGCAGAGGCAGGCATCCGCGCTCCGAACCGCTCCGCAAAATGCGAGATGCTATGGGCGCTGCGTTCTCGAGAGCGCTTGGAGTGTCTGAAGATATTGCTGAGCGAGCCGGTTCGTCGGATCGAGACGCAGGGCTTCGCTGAAATGCACGGCCGCCTCGTTTAGTTGCGATTGCTTGGCGAGCGCGACTCCGAGGTTCAAGTGACCGCGCGCAAAACCAGGATTGATCCGCACAACGGTGGCGAACTGTTCTTGGGCCTCTCTGATTTTTTCTTGAGTTGCCAGTTCGACTCCCAGCAAATAACGCGCTTCCCAAAAGTCATGTTTCAACCGGTCCCGAATCGTCCTTTTCCACTGGCTGACCAGCATCGGATGCACCTCATACTCCCGCGCCAACTGCGCCACCGTTTTGACTCCCATTACCGCTTCCAAGCCCACTTTGGCCTTGAAAGCGCCGTTGT
>VHCZ01000316.1 GCA_016871535.1 Verrucomicrobiota bacterium | reverse complement strand
TTCTTTTTCGCCAGACTTCGTTGCTTGCTCCTTACAGATCCACTTCGGGATATGCTCGTCGCTCGCGCCTCGTCTGGCCGAAAAATCCCTTGCCGCGAACGTGAGCGTATTTATGAAATGGACCACTAAGTGATCCATTTCGGTGTGTTTTGGTTTGGAAATCGCCCAAGGCCGAGGAAGATAGCGGCGGTGAGTGATGAAACATTTCAAGGCCATCGCCGCGATGTCGGAGAACCGTGTGATCGGGCAGGGGAACAAGATTCCGTGGCATCTGCCTGAGGATTTCCAATGGTTCAAGAAGATGACGACGGGGAATGTCGTCGTCATGGGGCGCAGAACGTATGAATCGATTGGGAAACCCCTGCCGAACCGTCAAACCATCGTGCTCAGCCGATCTCCCCTGGCGATTCCCGGAGTGCGCGTCGCGGCCGGCTTAGCTGAAATCCCTTTGGAGCAGGAGACACGCGAGGTGTTCATCTGCGGCGGCGCGCAAATCTATGCTCAGGCCTTGCCGCTTTGCTCGGATCTCTTTCTCACGCTGGTCAAGCGGCATGTCGAGGGCGATGCCTTTTTTCCAGCCTTTGAAGATCGCTTCGAACTGGTCGGGGAGATCCTGAGCCGCGACGAGTTTTCGATTCGGCACTACCGCAACTCTGCTCCGCTGCCCCGCGGCTGACAGAAGCGATCCAGCGTGCTGGTCGCAAGCTGGAGCGGATTTTTCACAGAAGGCAACAAAGGTAACGGAGTCTTCGTTTTCGTTCCCTTTTGTAAAAGCTGCGAAGCCACTTTCGCGCGGTGGAATTTCGCGACCCACGATTTAACCTTGTAACACTGGAACGCTTCTCGATTTACTCACCGCGCTATCTCTCATGTCGCAGATGTTGAAATCCTCCGGCGCGATGGGCGCGGCCACGCTGGCCAGCCGTGTGCTCGGAATGCTCCGCGAGATTCTCTATGCGCGCTTCATGGGAGACGGCCCGGTCGCCGGAGCTTTCAAGCTGGCCTTTATGGCGCCGAATCTTTTCCGGCGGTTGCTTGGCGAAGGCGCCCTGACCGCGGCGTTCATCCCCCTCTTCAAGGAAAAAGAGCGGGCATCCGGCGATCAGGAAATGTGGCGTGCCGCCAATGCCGTAATCTCGGGCCTGATCGTCGCCGCGAGCGCAATCATCGGGTTGGTCTTGCTGGGTATTTCGCTGGTCTTGCTCTCTGATTCGCCGCAAAACCTGGGTGGCTTGTTGATGTCCGGAAACACGAACGCGGCTCAGGATTTTGCCAAGCCCGTTTTTCCCGCCGCCGGCTGGCTCAACCCCGAAACACGCCTCATGCTGGAGCTGTTGCGCGTCATGTTTCCGTACATGCTCCTGGTGTGCCTGGCCGCCGTGTTCATGGGCATGCTGAATTCGCGCGGATTCTTCTTCATCCCCGCCATGGGCGCGGCGGTCTTGAACGGCATCCTGATCGCCACCGTGCTCTGGGTCGCGCCGCGCTTCGGAGCCACGCTGGAAAAACAAATCTTCGCCGTGGCCATCGGCGTGCTGGTGGCGGGACTCGCTCAAGCGGCCTATCAACTGCCGTTGCTCTGGCGGGAAGGTTTTCGCTATCGCTGGACGCCGCCTTGGGGCAACGACACCGTCCGCATCGTCGTTCGGCGCATGGTCCCCGGCATGATGGGCGTGGCGGCGTTTCAGATCAACGTCGTGCTGACGCAAGGCATCGCGTTTTGGTTCGACCCGATGATCGTCGCTTCGTTCGATTACGCCGTCCGGCTCATGGAATTGCCGCAAGGCGTGTTTGGAATTTCGCTCGCGACATTTTTGCTGCCGACGCTGTCAGGTTTGGCCGCCGAAAAGAAATTTGACGAATTCCGCTCTACCGTCCGCCAAGCGCTCGGATATCTGATCTTCGCGAATCTGATTGCTTCGGTGTGTCTGGTGGTTTTGGCGGAGCCGATCATCCGGTTGCTCTTCGAACGCGGCGAATTCACCGCCCTGGCGACGCGGCGCGCGAGCTTCGCGCTGGCGTGTCTTGCGCCCGGACTCATTGCGTTTTCGACGGTGAACATCCTGGCGCGGGCGTTCTACGCGCTGGGCGACACGCAAACACCCATGAAGATCAGTTGCGTTTGCCTGGCCCTCAACGTCGTGTTTGTCATTGGACTGGCAGGGCCGTTCCGGCAAGGCGGCCTGGGAATCGCGAACACGCTCAGCGCCGCCGCCAACGTCTGGCTTTTGTTTCATGCGCTGCGTCGAAAACTGAAGCGGCTGGAACTGGGCGGCCTGCGCCGTCACGTGGTTCAAATGGCCGGAAGCGCGATCCTGGCCGGTGAAGCCGCGTGGCTGTGCAGCGCGGCGTGGGAACGCTGGATTGGCCACGTCGGGATTGTGGAAAGCCTCGGCGCTGTTTTTGTTCCCCTGACGATCGCGAGTTTGCTTTATGGCGCCGTGTTGCTGGGGCTCAAAGTTCCGCAGGCGCGCGAGTTTTTGGATTTGCTTCAACAAAAGCTGCGGCGTTCCAAACCCTGAGAGCGCATTGTCGGAGTACGGAACGCCGGAAGAATTTCACCGCTGGATTTCCGCCCAGAGAGAGATTAGAGGTTCTTCCGTGCGACCGTTGATCCATGAAGTTCAGACTCAACCCGCGCCGGAATCGGTGGCGGGGCGGATCGGCAGCGAAGCAGGCCTGGTCTTGCTGCGCACGGCGCTCTTCGGAACGCCGCACGCCAGATACTCCTTTGTGGCTGCCCATCCTTTCTTGACCTTCCGCTCCTTTGGCTCCCGCTGCGAAACGCGAGTGGGCGAGTGGCGTCTGGTCCAGTTCGGCGATCCCTGGCGGATTCTCGAGGGTCTGCTCTCGCGTTACGAGTTGCTTGACGAAATCGATCTCCCGTTCCCGCTCGGCGGGTGCTTCGGCTACTGGGGTTATGACCTGAAGAACTTCGTCGAGCCGAAGCTGCCGCGCCGCGCCGTAAACGACTTGGACCTGCCCGATTGCCACGTTGGATTTTACGATAGCCTCGTCGTCTTTGATCACCGGCTCACAAAGACGTGGATCGTCTCGACCGGCTTGCGGCCGGACGGGTCCCGGGACGCCGATCAGGCGCGCCGGCAGTTTGATCTGTGGCTGGAACGTCTGCGAGAGCGCCTTGATGCTCCGGATTTGCGTTTTACGTCTTACGTTTCACGGCCTCCCGCCCTGGTCAATTCCACCCACAACCGCCCTTCATTCCTTGCCGGCGTGAAGACCGCCCAGCGCTACATCCGCTCCGGCGACATTTATCAAGCCAACCTTTCCCAGCGCCTCTCCGCGCCGTGGGACGCGCCCGGTTGGGAAATGTACCGGCGTCTGCTCGCCGTGTCGCCCGCGCCCTTCTCTGCCTATTTGGATTGCGGCGAGTTTCAGATTGCCTCCTCGTCTCCGGAACTTTTTCTGCGCTTCAGCGGGGGGCATGTCTTGACGCGTCCGATCAAAGGGACACGAAAGCGGTCCACCGATCCGAGACGTGACGCGCAATTGAGCGAAGAGTTGCGCGCCAGCGCCAAGGACCGGGCCGAGCTGGTCATGATCACGGACCTCCTTCGAAACGATTTGGGCAAGATCTGCGAATTCGGCTCGGTTCAAGTGCCGGATCTCGTCTGTCTCGAACGCTACCCTCAAGTTCAGCATCTGGTTTCCACGATTGAAGGCCAGCTTCGCCCGGAGGTGACTCACCTGGCCGCGCTGGCCGCGGGTTTTCCAGGTGGAAGCATCACCGGCGCGCCGAAGTTTCGCGCCATGGAAATCATCGACGAGCTGGAGCCGGTGACTCGCGGGCCGTACACCGGGGCGTTGGGTTACCTCGGATTCAACCGGGAAAGCGAGCTCAGCATTCTGATCCGCGCCGCCATCTGTGGCGGCGGGTGCGCTCACTTCAATGTCGGCGCTGGGATCGTGGCCGACTCCGTGCCGGAGGCGGAATACGAAGAGACGTTGGCGAAAGCGGGCGGGTTCCTCGCCGCGCTGAATTGGCAACCACAAGGCGCCTCGGTCCCCGCCTTCGAGCGGTGTGGTTGACGAGTTCGAAGGCGAGGCGTCCTTTCGCAGCTTCCAACCAAAGTGAATTCGCCGTTTATTTGAAACCATGATTGTCTTTCTGAACGGCGCATTCATTCCTGAAGAAGCCGCCACGGTCTCCGTGTTCGATCGTGGCTTTGTTTATGGCGATGGACTCTTTGAAACGATTCGGCTCTACCGAGGCCGTCCTTTCCGTTGGGACGATCACGGGGCCCGGCTTCAACGCGGCGCGGAGTTTCTGGGCATTCGATTGCCGTTCTCTCCCCATCAACTCCGTTCGAGCGTCGAAGAGTTAGTCCATCGCAACAAGCTGACCGAAGCCAGCCTTCGGATTGTTCTGTCCCGAGGTGTCGGACCCCGCGGTTATTCCACCCAGGGAGCCGATTGTCCCACGCTCGTTATGTCACTGCATTCTGCGCCGACGACGAGGCCGAGCCCGCTCCACTGGAGATTGATCACTGCCTCGCCGCGAATCGTGCCGAACGATCCCCTCAGCCGCCACAAAACGTGCAACAAACTCCCCAACATCCTCGCCCGCGCCGAAGCCGACGCCCGAGACGCAGACGAAGCGCTTTTGCTGAACACGCGTGGCGAGGTCGCGGAAGCCACCGGCGCGAATCTGTTCTGGATCGACGGTCAAACGGTATTCACTCCGCTCCTCGACAGCGGCGCGCTGCCTGGAATCACGCGCGCGGTCGTTATTGGAATTTGCGGCGGCCTGTCGATCCCCTGCCTGGAACGCCCCCTTCAGCCCGAGCTCCTCCGGAACGCGGAAGGAGTGTTTCTGACTTCGTCTGGAGTCGAGGTCGTCGAAGCCCTCAGTCTCGACGGCTATCCACTCAGGCGTTCCGAGCTGACAGCCAGAGTGCACCAGGCCTACCGTTCCTTGGTCTCCGAACTCGACCCAAAATTCATTGTCTGACTCAATTCACAGACGTAGTCTCGAATTATGCAAACTTCTGATCTTCTCCATTCTTTCTCCCGTCCTCTCAGCCGGCGCCGATTTCTGCGAGTCTCGACTCTCTCGGCAGGAGCGATCGCGATCGAGGGGCCCGCGCTGCTCCGTGGGCAAAACCTCAACCACAAGCTTAACATCGGCGTCATCGGCGCCGGGGGACGCGGCGGCTACGCCATCCAGCAATCCAGCGGCGAAAACATCGTCGCGATCTGTGATGTGGCCGAGGACCGGCTCAACAGCATCGGAGAGAAGCTGCCGCAGGCGCGCCGGTATGTGGATTTCCGGAAGCTGCTCGACGAGGCCAAGGACCTCGACGCGATCACGGTCGCGACGGCCGAGCACACACACGCCTTTGCCACGCTCTGGGCCTTGCAACTGCGCAAGCCTGTCTATTGCGAGAAACCCCTGACCCACACAATTCTCGAAGCGCGGATTATCGCCGAGGCGGCGGCGAAGGCTAAAGTCGCCACGCAGATGGGGACGCAGAATCACGCCAACCCCAATTACCATCGGGTGGTCGAGCTGATTCAGACCGGCGCCATCGGCCCGGTGCGCGAGGCGCATGTCTGGGTCTCGCGCGCGTGGGGTTGGCAAACGCCCGAGGAAGCAAAGGCCAACAAGGATATTCTCAGCGTGCAAGACCGTCCTGAAGGTTCCTCGCCCGTGCCGCCCGGGTTGAATTGGAACCTCTTCATCGGACCGGCGCCTTACCGCGTCTTCCACGAAGTCTATTGGCCCGGACCGAAGTGGTATCGCTGGTGGGATTTCGGCAGCGGCACCATGTCCGACATGGGCAGTCACCTCAACGACCTGCCGTTCTGGGCGCTCAAGCTCCGCGACCCGCTCACGATCGAGTCCGACGGCCCGCCGCCGCACGCCGAGATCGCGCCCGCCTCAATGTTCGCGCGCTACACCTACGGGCCGCGGGGCGACATGCCGCCCGTGGCGGTCACCTGGTATCAAGGCACGAAAAAACCCAGTTACTACACCGAGGGAAAGATTCCGCCATGGGGCATGGCCATTCTGTTCGTCGGCGACAAAGGGATGCTGCTCTCGGATTACGGCAAGCACGTGTTGCTGCCGGAGGAAAAGTTCAAGGATTTCAAGCGTCCGGAGCCGTTCATCCCGAAGTCACCCGGCCATTTCTCGGAGTGGCTGGCGGCCTGCCGGACCGGCCAGCCCACCGGCTCGAACTTCGACTACGCCGCCGCACTCACCATCGCCAATCACCTGGGCAACGTCGCCTATCGTGTGGGCAAGAAGATCGAATGGGATCCGGTGAATCTGAAAGCGAAGAACGCCCCCGAAGCCGACCTCATCATCCGCAAGCCCTACCACAACGGCTGGAAACTCGTCTGAGCCAGAGCGCGGCTGTGTCGTCTCGACCAGCCGCAGGGCAGCGCCCAATCTTAAAGCACGCTCTTAGACTTAGTGGTCCGTTTCGTAAATACGCTCACGTTCGTTGCGCCCAATTTGGCCTGGGGCAAGGCGCGACGAGCGAGCATCCCCCGCCAGTGGGGCTGTGACCGAGGAGCAACGCAGCCCCAGGCAAAA
>VHCZ01000315.1 GCA_016871535.1 Verrucomicrobiota bacterium | reverse complement strand
GAATTTTGCCTGGGGCTGCGTTGCTCCTCGGTCACAGCCCCACTGGCGGGGGATGCTCGCTCGTCGCGCCTTGCCCCAGGCCAAATTGGGCGCAACGAACGTGAGCGTATTTACGAAACGGACCACTTAGGGTCTGCGAAGAATCACTTCACCATTTGGCGAAGCATTTTTTTCTCAGACCCGCGCCCAGTCCGACGTCATAGGAGACCCCGAAACGCCTGTTTCAAGTCGGCAAGGTCTCGCACGCATCTTCCGAGTGATCAGAGCAAACAGGGCCCTCCCCAGGGTGCGCTTTCGTTTGTCATCGACCCAACGCACCGGGGCAAAGTGGCGTGGGATACTTTCATCAGCCTGCTGGTGATCCTGTCGGCTATCGTCATCCCGTATCGACTTGTTTTCCATCCCGAACAGTACCGGTTCAGCTACTGGTTCGATCCATTTTACTGGATTGTTACTACGATTGTATGTGGGAAACTCATCAATCCACAGGCGAAGAATCCACGCTCGACAAACTGCCCGTGTCGCTGTCCCTGGAGGTGCAGTTATACCTCAATCGGGGCATCCTCACCAAAGTGCCGTTCTTGAGGGATGCGGACGAGATTTTCATCCGTGAGATCATCACCAAACTCCGGCAGCACCCGTTCCTCCCAGGCGATTTCATCATGCGCAAGGGCGAATACGGGGATTGCATGTACTTCATCAACTCCGGACATGTGAGCGTGCTCGTCAATGACGACAAAACGGTGGTGGCGGTGCTGGTGGCCGGCAACCATGTGGGGGAGATGTCACTCATCAGCGGGGGCCCTCGCAACGCCAGTGTGCGTGCGGAGGATTACTGCGAGGTTTATGAACTTTCCAAGGATCGATTCGACGAATTGCGCGCCAAATACCCGAAGTTCGACGCCCAGGTCAAGGTGGAGGTCGCGAAACGGGAAGCGGCCAACAAGCGAAAAGACGAATAGCGATCCCACCCCGATCTAACTCGAGCCGCACGCGGTGCGTTCGATCTCATTTCCCCAAAAAAGAGAGTCGCCCTGATGACCCAAGAACAGGGCGACTCTGCTATACCTGCCTATGCACCAAACAACAACCAATTTCCCTTTTCTCCCTGCCTGCGTTTTAGCAAGGCCCATACCAAACTGCGTGGCCGCGCTTTCTCGCGAAAAGAGCGCGCCATTTTGGAGCTTTCTCAATGAAACGAGCGGCGCGTCGTCAAATCTCAACTTTGATTCGCGGAAACGCTGCGCTATTTTCACGCGCGATGCGTGAAATCCGCTTCTGCTCTCGGCCCTGGCTTTCCAGCGCTCTTTTGTTCGCGGGATTGAGCTTCTGCGCCGGCCGTTTCGCTCTGGCTGTAATTGCCCAATCCGCCTCGTCACCTACGTTGAAAGGTTCCACAAACCGCCAGGCGGTCGTTTCCTCGTCGCGTCTCAGGCTCGCGCCTGATTTGAGGGTCGGCGTATTCGCTACGAACCCGATAGTCGCAAACCCGATTCGCCTGGCGTTCGACGAACGTGGTCGTGCCTTCGTCGTGGAAACGGAGCGGCGCGCCGGTTCCGTGCTCGATATCCGCCAACACACCAATTGGCTGGATGCCAACTTGTCATTTCGCGCGGTGACGGATCGCTCGAATTTCTTTCAGAAAGTCATGGCGCCGGAAAACACAGCCTTGCCCGAAAAGCTGCGGCGGGATCGCAATGGCGACGGCAAATTCGATCCGAGCGACCTGGCCGTAGATTCCGAGCGGATTCGCGTCCTGGAAGATCGCGATGGCGATGGCGCGGCGGATTTTGCGGCGACTTTCGCGGACGGTTTCGCGAGCAGCGTAACCGGTTTGGCGGGCGCGGTTATGGTCCGTGGGACGAACGCGTGGTTCGCCTGCGCGCCGGATCTTTGGCACTTGCGCGACACAAACCACGACGGCCAGGCTGATCTGCGACGCGCCTTGCACTCCGGTTTTGGCGTCCACCTCGGAACTGGCGAAGCGGAATTCCCGGCGCTGTGCTACGGCCCGGACGGCATGATTTATTTTGCGGCCGGAGATTGCGGCTTGAACGTCACCCCGGGCAACCAGCGTTTCGCCTTTCCGGACACCGGCGTGGTGATGCGCTGCCATCCGGACGGAACCGGCTTTGAAGTGATCGCCACCGGCCTGCGCCATCCCACGGATCTGGCTTTCGATCCATTCGGGAACCTCTGGACGATTGATCGGCATGCCGACGAGGCCGCGAAGGCGCGGTTGCTTTGCGTTCTGGAAGGCGCGGACTACGGCTGGCACATCGGCTGGCGCCACCGGCAACTGGCGAATCCATGGAAAACCGAAAGGCTAGGCGAGCCTTTTCCGACAAACACCGCGGCTTATGTTCTCCCGCCCGACGCTTTGCTCCCCGGAAGTTCGGCAGGCATGGCGTTCTATCCCGGTACCGGCTTGCCGCAGCGCTACAGCCACCAACTTTTTGTTTGCGACCCAGACACGGGCATTCTGGTTTTTGCGATCCAGGCCAAAGGCGCGGGACACGAGATTCACGCGGAGCACGAGTTTCTCGGCGGTGTTGCCGCAATTGATTTGGATTTCGGACCGATGGGCGGCGTTTATCTTGTGGATCAAGGCCAGAGTGCGGAAGCGAAAGGCAGCGCCCGCATCCTCTATGTCTTCGACGCGAATCCGCAGAAGGACCCGGCCGTGGCCGAGGTCAAGCGCCTCCTCTCCGAAGGCATTCCCAGGCGGTCCAATCGCGACCTCCTCCGATGGCTCGAACATCGCGACTGGCGAGTGCGGCAGGAGGCTCAATTCGCGCTCGCCGAGCGCGGGGTCGCGGTCACGAACCAGTTGTTTCGCGTCGCCGCCAAAAACCCCAGTCTCTTTGCGCGCCTGCACGCCGTCTGGGCCCTGGAACAAATCGGCCGCACGAATCCCGCGGTCGCTTCCGGGATAACCACGCTGACGGCAGATGCCGAACCGGAAATCCGCGCTCAGACGGCGAAAGCTCTGGGCAACATCCGCTTCGGCGAGGCTCTCGAACCGCTCGCAAGACTTTTGCAGGATCCCAGCCTCCGCGTCCGGCTTTTCGCGGCGTTCGCCCTGGGCAAACTCGGCCGCCAGGAAGCCACCGATCCCATCCTGCTCATGCTGCGGCAGAATGGCGACGGCGATCCGCACCTTCGGCACGCGGGCGTCATGGCTCTGGTCTGGCTCAACGATATGAACGCCTTGCTTGCTGCGGCGAAGGATCCCTCTGCTTCCGTGCGGATGAGCGTGCTGCTGGCCATGCGCCGGCTGGCCCGCCCGGAAGTTGCCACGTTTCTTTACGATCCGAATCCAGCTCTGGTCCTTGAGGCGGCTCGAGCGATTTATGACTTGCCGCTCGAAAGCGCGTTCACGCAACTCGCGGTTCTGGCCGGACAACCGTCCCGCCTCGCGATCCAAGAGAGCGCCGGTTTTCTCGACGCGCGCGCTGCCGTCCTGCGCCGTTCGCTCAACGCCAATTTCCGTCTCGGCAAACTGGAGAATGCTCTGGCCCTTGCCGAATTCGCCGGACGCAGGGAATTTCCCGAACCTTTGCGCGCCGAAGCTCTCGAACGGCTGGCCCAATGGGGCCAACCTGCCTTGCGCGACCCGCTGCTCGGATTGTGGCGGCCCGCGCCGCCCCGCGAAGTCCGGCCCGCCAGCTTGGCCACGCGCGGCGAGTTGCCCGCCATTCTCAAGGACGCGCCCGATGCGGTCCGAATCGCCGCGATTCATGCTGCAGCCGCGCTGGAAATCAGTTCGGTGACGCCCGCGTTGTTCGAGATCGCCGTCAATCCCAAGCTTGGCTCGAAACTCCGCACGGCGGCCCTGGCGGGACTTGGCTCCCTGAAAGATTCGAGACTCGCCGAGGCCGTTGCGATTGCCGTGGTCGATCCTGCGGAGCCACTACGGCAGGAAGCGGCGCGATGGCTCAGCCATCTCAAGCCCTCGGACGCAATCGGCCAGATCGCCGCCACGATGGAACGCGGTTCGCTCCTTGAAAAGCAGGCCGCCTTGCGCGCTTTGGCCGACATTGCCACCGCAGCGACCGACCAAATCCTTTCCGCGTGGCTGGATCTGCTCAACGAGAATCGCGTGCCGGCCGAACTTCAGCTCGATTTGTTGGAAACCGTGAAGAAGCGGCCCAGCGAAGCGCTGCAAAGGAAACTCCAAAAGATGGAAGCCTCGCGCGCGGCGGATGATCCTTTGGCCGCGTTCCGCGAAGTCCTCCATGGCGGCCAAGTGTCTGCGGGGCAGAAACTGTTCTTCCACCGTCCGGAGTTGGGTTGCGCGCGATGCCACCGTGTCAACGGCAACGGCGGCGACCACGGCCCCGACCTCAGCAAGATTGGCGCGAGCGCGAGTCGAGAGACCTTGCTGGAATCTCTGCTCGCTCCCGGCAAGAAAGTGACGCCCGGCTACGAAACCATCGTCGTGAGAATGAAAAGTGGGAAGACTTACAAGGGGTGGGTGAAAAACGAGACCGAACGGGAATTGCTCCTGACTTCGCCCGACGAAGGTTTTCTCGTGCTCGGAAAGGCTCAGATCGAGTCCCGCGAGAATGGTCCGTCGCTCATGCCGGCGGACGCGGCCAAAATTCTGTCTCGGCGCGAACTTCGGGATCTCGTCGAGTTTCTGGCGAATCTCAGATGATTCGATGCGTATTCGTGTTCGGTGTATGCCTTCAGTTGAGGGTGGGGCGAGGCTCCCGCCGAGCCAATGCCATCGAAGAATGGCTCCGCAGGAGCGTCGCCTCACCGTCGTTAACTGAGGGGATACTATTCGGTGCAGAATCGGCTTGCGGAGCATTCCCGGACTGCGCACATTAGCGCTCGCGTGCGCTTATGGCGGAATTGGCAGACGCGCTGCTTTGAGGTGGCAGTGGGGCAACCCGTGCAGGTTCAAGTCCTGCTAAGCGCACCAATTTTCCTTCGGAAAATGGTGGAACTTCGGAAATTTGCACAGGATTTGCACAGAATTCAACCCGACCTTCCGACCGGCGCGTGAAATTCCCTGTCACGATACGTCACCGCTCCAGCGAGGCGAAGATATACGCTCCAGCCAAGAATTTCGGCTATTACCGGGTGTCTTACACGGTCGCGGGCAAACGCCGGATGCAGACCTTCGTCTTGTATTCCGAAGCTCGCCAAGCTGCGGAGCGCGCCGTCAGAGAGTTGGCCAGCGGTTCGCAAGCCACAGCCCTGACCGCAAACCAATCCCGCGACGCCCTTGCCGCACTCCAAAAGCTCGATTCCTTCCGTCAGTCCAGCGGCAAACGGGTCTCCTTGTTGGCGGCTGTGTCCGAGTTTGTCGAAGCAACCAGCAAATTGAGTGGGCTTACGATCAGCGAAGCCGCAGAGCGGTATCTGAACATCGTGGCCAACGTGAAACGCAAGGATGTTCGAGAAGCCGTCGAGGAGTTCATTCAAGCCGATGAGCCTCGCACCCGCGCCAGCGAAGGACAGAGGTCGCAACTCTCGGCCAAATACGCCTACAATCGGGCCATCCAGCTTCGCCGCTTCGCCGAGACTTTCCCGAACACAGCCGTTTGTGATCTTGGGAAGGAACACCTCGACGTTTTCATCGAGGCGCTGAGCGATTTTTCCGCCAAGAGCCGCAACCATCACCGCGCCGCTGTCAGGCAGTTTCTTCAATGGTGCGTGCGAAAGGACTATCTGCCGGTCACGCATCGATGGGCCGAAGCGGATGCGATGCGCCGGGAGCATGCGAACACCGCCGAGATTCTCTCCTTCACTCCGGGTGAATTTCGAACTTTGCTCGAAACCGCTGAAGGACCGATGCGAGCCATTGTCGCCATTGGCGGGTTGGCGGGATTGCGCACCGCTGAAATACTCCGCTTGGAATGGTCGGATGTCTGGCGCGTTCAGGATCACATCGAGATCACTTCCGGCAAGAGCAAGACCCGACAACGCCGCCTGGTCGAAATCTGCCCATCCCTTTCTGCCTGGCTCGAACCCTTTCGAACCGTCGGCGACGGCAAATTGTGGATGTTCCATGAAATCACGTTTCAGCAGTATTTTCTGAAGGTCTGCGAGCAAGCGAAAGTAAAACGAAAGCCCAACGGCCTGCGCCACGCCTTTTGCACCTATCATTTTGCCCTTCACCAGAACGAAAACGTCACCGCCGCGCAGGCAGGCAATTCGCCCGCGATGATTCACGCGCATTACAAGGGACTCGCGACGAAGGCCGAGGGGGAAAGGTGGTTCAACGTCGCGCCCGCGAAGGCGGACAACGTGATCGCGCTCGATCCAGCGGCAATGAAGGGGTCGCCATGAAGCACCAACCAAACCCTTCGGGCAGCATCGCGCTACCGCCGGAGACGCGGCCCAGCATTGTCCCTGAACATGAGTAGCTCCATGTCGTGATCAAACAGACTGATCCTTGAGCAAGCCAATCACAATTTCCTACCCGCCCAAGCTCCTGGAGGAGGAAAAACCACTCATCCACGAGTCGGTCAGAATTGCGTTTTTGAAGTTTTTCGAGATTGGTTACTTCAAATCGCTTGGCGTGCTTCCGAGCGATCCTCTCCCTTTGTGGCAATGGCGCATGAAGCAGATT
>VHCZ01000314.1 GCA_016871535.1 Verrucomicrobiota bacterium | reverse complement strand
CAGGGGAAGAGGGTAGGTCTGCACTACACGGCGAAATCGGAGCAAAAACTTCGAGTTTCCGAGGAAATTCCAAGGTGAACTCTCAAAAAATTTCCAAAAACAGGGGTCAATTGCGAAAGTCGGGGTAATCCGCGGAACTCGCTGTAGTAATTCGTGCCATCTGGCGCGGTGGCGTGAAACTGCCTGAAATTTGCGTAGAGATAATCCCGCTGGCGGTTCATCCAGCCTTTGCGCTGGATGAAATAGAGGAACAACAACCGGTTCAACAACGTTTGCGTCTCGCGCTCGATGGCTTCGTCATCCATCCACTTGTTCCGCTCGCGGATTTCCTTGGCAACAGCAGTGAAGGACTTGCAGAAATCGTCGAAGAACTTCTTGGTGACCGCCTCGACATCGAACGCTTCGTCGTGATGCTCCTGAATGGTCAGCGGCGCGAGCCCGAACAATTCGGGGCTGATGGCGTCGAGGCTCAAAAGCGAAATCCGCTCCGACGCCGTGCGCAATCTTTCCTCCGGGCCGACGGTGATGCGGCGAAAGAGACGGCGCTTGTCGCCCGCCTCGTCGTATGCCAGCCGGCAATAGATGACGTGGAAGTCGTTGTTCTCGCCGCCACCCGCGAACAACACCGGATCGTTCGCCAGCGCCTTGCCCGCCGATTCCGTCCAGCCGCGCCGGGAAACCGGCTGGTTGAGGCGTTGGTAATTGAGTTCCGACCAAAAGAGTTGCTTGAGCGGTTCAATTCCGCGCAACCCCTTCGGCAAATCCAGAACGTTCTGCTGCCGTTCAGGTCGTGACATGGCTGTTCGCTCGCGCGCGAATCAGCCCTGTCGGGATGGCTTCTGTTCCGTGGAGGGATTCTTGTGCCTGAAAAACGAAGGGGCGTGACTTACTCACGCCCCATCACAGGCACTGGCATGCCCTCTCAGGAACGCTTTCAGGCACATCCCGAGTGGGCGTGCCTTCGAGCGCCGTTCGTTGAGTCGAAATTGTCCGTTTCGTGATGAACAGCAGCCGAAGCTACGCGAAATGTGTTTTGTTAAAAGGGTTCTGGTCGTCTTTGTTCTTTCGCTGACGCGGGGAGATTACTGAAAAGGGCCGCCCGCAGACAAGAGCGCAGCCACAGTCTGTCAAACTCGCTCCCTTACCTCCTGTTTGGATTGTCGAATTGTTCGCGTTCCAAAGCGCGCGCGTAACTGACAATCCGCCGGATCAGGCTGTTGTAGTACGAATGCGCCGCCGTGCCGAGGCGTTGCTCCAAAAGCGCATACAGATCGTGCTCGTAAGGCCGGGGCCGCGCGAGGTCCGGCACAAGGATGCCCAGCCGTCTGAGTCGCGGCGCGGCAATCAAGACGAGCAGCGCCGGCTCGGTCACCCGGCCCGCCCCGAGATCGGCGAGACCTTGTTGGACCAGGTCTTCACCGGGGAGAGAACTCTCCCGATCAGAACTTCGCGCCTTGTCCCCTTGAACGGCCCTCTCTCCCGTTCCCTCTCCCCCTTGGTGCGGGAGAGGGGTGCGTTCGCAGGAAGCTTCCACGGCTTGCGAGCCGTGCACACGGCCCTTGAACCCATCGCCGGTAGGGGGGCGCTGCGGCGCCGCCGCATCGACTGAAGACCGGCTGCGCGGCAACGCAGCCCTACCAGGTTCATGGGAAAATCGTTCCCGGGGGTCTCCGCTCATGGCTTTCCGATCTTGCCGAGAAACTCTTCCACCTTTTTCTCGAATTGTTGCGCGTCGATGGCTGGATAGCGTAAAAGCCCCGGCTCAATTTGCGCGAATCGGCGTTTCAATTCATCGACGCTGACGTACCCACCGCGCAAAAAGTCGGCCACGTCCTCCAGATCTTGCGCATGGCCGCGCTCCAATTTGGCCAGAGCCTGCAGGGAAAAATCGTAGTGATAAAACTGAACTCGGCCAATGGACGCGATGTGCCGGCTGCGCTCCCGCCAGTCCGCGGCGGCCGGAATGAAGTCGTCCGGCGACGCGAGTTCCACGTTGAGGTTCAAGCGATCTTTGAGGGTGGCGATGGCCTCAAAGGCGCCCTCCGGTTCGGGATCCAGTTTCAAATCGATGTCGATCGTCTGGTCGCGAAGGTTCAGCAGCAAGGCGGTGGCGCCGCCAGTGAAGTAAACGCTCCCCGGACTGCGGGTTGCCGCGGCAAGTTCGTGCATGAACTGCTTCAGGGTTTCGAGAGTGACTTTTCGCCTCATGCGTCTTGGCGGCTGAACGATCAGAGACCGTAGGGGCAGAAGCAGGTCTTGGCAAGCTTACCACGGCTTTTAGAGTCCGATTAAAAGTGTCGGCCCGCGACTCTGCTTGACTTTCCTCTCTCCGCGCGAGGAACGAGTGGGAAGAGAGGGGTTTCTTGGAAACATGAGAAGCGCGCCAACGCCCCTCCTCTCCCCGGCCCTCTCCTCCCTTCGGGAAGAGAGGGAGAAGACTTCGTTGACCGACAGTCTTAATCGCTCCCCCGGCGGATGGGCACGGTACGCCGGGCGGTTCCTATGGCGTCGAACCAGAGCGGGCGGGCCCCGCGGCTGGAAGTTTCCACACTTCGAGCGCTTCCGGTAAGCTGCCGCACTGCGCGAGTTGTTTGGAAGCCCGTTGAAGTCCGTAAATGGCCTTCGCGTGCTCGAACGTTTCCGGAAGTTTTGTCAATGACACCAACCGCCGCGGCGCAAGCGCCCCCGCGACTTCGGAAATGTCCGTCACGCGCAGGACGTTGAGCAATGCCGGCCCTTGCCAGTGCGACGGCGGCGGATCGCTCAGGATGACTTGCTTGTGACCCGCTCCTCGAAAAGCGCGGCGTACAACGCGACGGCGCCCATTTCGTCTTTGCCATAGAGCGAAATTGACGCGGGCGCGAGTTTCTCCTCCTCAACCGCCCACTGGACGGCCCGCCGGACATCCCAGATTCGCATGGCCGCGATCGTGCGCCCCATCCAAACCGCGGTGCGTTCGATGTTGGTGAACTCCGCCGCGCTCATCGTTTGCTCCGTGAAACGCGGGTTCAGAATTAGAACGGCGTAACGGCCCAGCAACGGCAGCCATTCATCCACGTCCATGAAAGCAATGGAGTCGCTCGGACGCTTCACGTAAATGAGCAATGGCGCGCCGGTCGGCCGGCCTTTTGGCGTGAAAAGCTGCGCCCGAACACGCGCGCCGTCTTCTGCCTGAAACAAAACTTCCTTGTGGCCGGCGTATTCATACCGCGTCAGCCAGCCGCCCGTGCCGCGCAAAATTTTTGTCTCGAATGGAATCGAGTTCGTCGGGAACCACCGAAAGACTTTTTCCCGGAGTTGCGCGAGCAACTCGGCGCGACGCCGTTCCCACGCCGTTCGTGACGACGGTTTCCTCAGAGAAGACAGCGTCGTGAATTGATTCTGAATCCTGAAATTGGCGGCGTCGGTAGGAATATTGGCCAGGCAAGCGAGAGCCTCGGCGGTTTCCTGGGGCGGCTTGTTCGTCTCCAGAGGCAACAGCGTCGCGTCGTCCTTGAGCCAGCGCGTCATCCATTGCCGGGCTTCGGGCGTTCTTCGAAGACTGGCGTGGAGCGAAGATTCGACCCGCGATCGGGCGCAGCCTGGCCGGCGAATTTCTCGAAGAGCGCGTTCCGCTTCTCCGCAAACACGCGGAAGCCGGACGTGCCAAGTTCCAGCGTGCCGTGCGTGCCCCGATACTGCGCTTCCTGGCTGAAATATTCGTTGTTGCTGGAACCGATGAAACTGATCGTCAGATTGCGCGAGGGATAATTGAAGAGCGCGTTGCAGGTGTCCGGCACCGTGCGCCCGTCCTTGTAGCGATAGATCCCGCCCGTCGCTGCGCACGTCTCAGGAATACCGAGATCCATCACGAGATTGGCCGCGTCGAGAGGATGGCTCATGAGGATGCCGAAGATGCCCGTGCTGTATTCTTCGTAGCATTGCCAGTGGAAGAAGCGTTGCGGATCGTAGGGCCGTGGCGGGCGGTTCGCTTGAAAGCGTTTCCAATCCACGTGCTCCGGCCCGGCTTTCGGGGGCAAGCCTTCCGTGTTGTAATCATTGTATTTGCGCCACGGAGTTGTCGCCCGGTTGCGGGAGGACCAAAGCTGGATCTGGGTGATTTCACCGAGAATGCCGGACTGGACGACCTCACGCGCCCTGTAGAAATGTTCGATGCTGCGACGCTGATAACCCACTTGCGTGACGCGTCCGGTTTCCCGCGCCTTGTTGCGAACTTGTACGGCTTCCTCAAAGGAATAGCTCAGAGCGTGTCCGAAAATTGCGCGGGGTCCTGCGGCGAGGGATTTTGGCTGTGGCCAAGGCGGCGAGGTCCGAGCATCCCCAACGCGGGCTGTAAGGACCGAGCCAACGCAGGCCACGGACAAAAGACCCGCCGCCCGGAGGGTTTTCGCGCCAAAGGCCGCCTGGCTTCGTTGCTCCTCAGTCGAAGATCCAGGGAGGATATTCTCCTTCGTTGCGCCTCGCCATCCGGCCTTTGGCGCGAAAACAGGACCCCGCGGAATTTTCGGACACGCTCTCAGAGGTTTCTCGACATAGACATCCTTGCCCGCGGCCAGCGCGTCGAGCGTCATGGCGGCGTGCCAGTGATCCGGCGTGGCGATGACGACGGCGTCAATCTCGCGGTCGTCGAGCAAGCGCCGATAATCGTAGTGCAAAGGCGTCGTTGCATCTTGCAAGCGTGGTTTGATGCGGTCGAAGTAATGCTCGCTCAAATCCGCGATGCCGCCCACGCGGACGCCCTTGCACCGGCGAAGCTCCTCGTGCAATTCGTAGCCGCGCACGCCGACGCCGATCAAGCCGACACGGATTTCGTCAGCGACATTCTGCGCCCGGGCCAGGCGTGACAGTTCGATTGCCGAAGCCGCGGCACCGAGCGAGGTTAGTGTCTTGAGGAACGTCCGGCGATTCGGAGGCGATTGGGACGGGGAAGAATTCATGGAGATTGAATATCCGACTTGAGGGCCACGGGACAGTCGATTTTGACAGCATTCTCGTTTTAACCTCGTGGCGCAGCCGTCCCGGCTGCGAGTTGGGATAGCGTCTCGCCGTTCGACGCAAGCGGGGCGAGACGCCCCTTGAACCCGCAGGCGAGGACGCCCGCGCTACTCCTTCCGTTCGCGACATTTTCCCGCGACAATTCTGGAGGCTGTGTTAGATATGACTCCGTTCAGGATAAACCGAGAGCGCCACCGGACTATCATTCCTCTCAAGGCTCATTCTGCATTGCGAAGGGATGAAGCGGCCCGGCTCAGAAATCTGTGAACACCAACTGATCGAGGCTTTTCATGAATTCCAACCTGCTCCGCCGCTCGCCACGCCAATTGAAACTGGCCCACGCCTTCACGCTCATCGAACTGCTCGTCGTCATCGCGATCATCGCGATTTTGGCCGGGATGCTCTTGCCCGCACTTGGCCGGGCGAAGGAGAAAAGCCGAACCATCCGTTGCAACAGCAATCTTCACCAACTGGCTCTGGGATTTGCCATGTACGCGGACGATCACCAGGATTTGTATCCCGCCTATGAAGAATGGGCCACGCTGGGCGGCACGACCGGCATCATGACTCTGGCCGGGGGCCGCGTTCCTGCCTCAAGAAGGCCCTTGAACGCCTATGTGCCGGGAGCGGAAGCCTGGCGTTGTCCTTCGGACAAAGGCGACTCACTTTGGAAAACAATGTTCACTTCCGAGTTCCGGAGCGCCTTCCCGACGGGACGCCAGAGCAGTTGCTTCGAGGCGTATGGCAACAGTTACCTGACCGTGTGGGCCGTGGAGACGCTCCGCATTCAGCACGTCACGTCTGATTCCCGGGCCGCCAAGGGCACCCCTCAGGCGACCTCGATGAAAGCGAGCGAGATCGCCAAAAGCCCCTCGAACAAACTCGTCTCGGGTGATTGGCCGTGGTGGGCGGATCGCGACAAGAAGGACTTGTTCAGCCAATGGCACAACGTGAAAGGCCAGTACCGTTTCAACGTGTTGTTCGGCGACGGGCACACGGAGTTTTTCGAGTTTCCCCAGGAAGCCTACAAGTGGAACTACACGGGCCCGAAGCCCGATCCGAATTTCAAATGGTGGTAGGCCGGCCCTGGCCTGAATGCTTGCCCGTTACCTCCTGGAGGATGTTGACCATTCGTCGATTGGTCTCGGCATCTTTCACCGCCACGCGAACGGAGTCCGGGCCCATTCCCATCAGCCCGGCGTTACGCAGAAACAGGCCCTGTTCGCGGCACCGTTCAATGAGCGCTTCTGCATCGAGAGACTTTTCAGGCAGATGGCAAAGAAGGAAATTGGCGACACCCGGGCGAACCTCCCAATCGAGAGATCGCAGTTCGCGAGCCAGGCTTTCCTGCAGCGCGTGGGTCTCCTGATACCGGGTAGCGTAATAGTCGGGATCTTCCGACGCCCGAACTGCGGCAACCTGCGCCGGCAGGCTGACCACCCAGGGTGGCGTGATGGCGCGCAGAGTTTCGAGTTGATGCGGCCCCGCGCAAAGATAAGCCACGCGCGCACCGCTCAGCGCATAGACCTTCGACATCGATTTGCACACGAGCGTGTTCTCCGAGCGCGCCGCGAAACGTTCGAGCGATTCCGGCGTGAGCCAATGCCGAAGTGCCCGGAAGATGAGGTCGGACGAGCCAGCGCCGGGCAAAATGTTGCCGGGAGCCACTCCGCGTGCGCGAGCAATGGTTTCGATCAAGCCTTCGCACGC
>VHCZ01000313.1 GCA_016871535.1 Verrucomicrobiota bacterium | reverse complement strand
TGGGGCGATTTCGCTTTCTGGCTTCGTTTCTCCTCAGTCGCAGAGCCCTGGCTATGCTCCTTCGTCGTGCCTCGCCAGAAAGCGAAATCGCCTCCAGCAAAACCGGAATTTATTTTTGCACAGACCCAAAGGTGGTTAACCGCGGGTTAGGTGCAGCGAGTCTCGAATTCCGAAGCTACCGACGAACCCGTACTGGGAAGGGCGGGCGTTTCGGTCCCGGCGCCGGGTTTTCCTTGAGCGACCGCATGACAACTTCAATTGCTTTCTCCAGTTGCGGGTCGCGTCCGGCGATCACGTCCTTCGGCCACATCTCGACCTCGATATCCGGCGGCACGCCTTCGTTCTCGACACGGAAGCCGTCCTCCGTCCAGAACGCCAGGTTGGGCGCTGTAATCCCTCCGCCGTCCATCAACGCAGGAAATCCGAGAATTCCCACGAGCCCGCCCCAGGTCCGTTTTCCGATCAAGGGGCCGAGGTTTAGCTTGCGGAACATCCAGGGCAGGAGATCGCCACCGGAGCCGGCGGTTTCGTTGACGAGCATCACCTTGGGTCCGAAGATGGCGCCTTGCGGCGTGCGAAAATCTTTTCCGTAACGCGTGGTCCAGTGGCTGATGTACGGCCGCCGGAGAATGTCGATGTAGTAATCGGCCACTTGTCCGCCGCCGTTGTGCCGTTCATCCACGATGATCGCTTCCTTGTCCGCCTGCGGAAAGAAGTAACGCTTGAAGTAGAGGTGCCCGAGCGTCGCGGTGTTGGGAACATAGACGTAGGCCACTTGTCCGGCCGTGGCTTCGTGGACTTTCCTCATGTTGCTTTCGACCCAATCGCGATTGCGCAAGGCGACCTCGCTTCCAATCGGCACGACCTGCACGATGCGCTTTTGTGCGCCGGCCGGATCTGAGCCAACGGTAATTTCGATCAGCTTGCCGGAGGTGTTTTCAAAGCGGCTGTGGAGGTTCTCGGGCGGGCGAAGGTCCACGCCATTGACCGCCAGCAAGTATTCGCCCGCGCGGACGTCCACGCCCGGCTCGGTCAGCGGCGCGCGCAACTCCGGGTTCCAGTTCAATCCGCCATAGACCTTCTTGAAACGGTATCGGCCTTCCGCCACTTCAAAATCCGCGCCCAAAAGCCCGCCTGAGATCGAATTGATCTGACTGAGCCGGTCGCCGCCGCCGAGGTAGCTGTGGCCCACGGCCAGTTCCGAGCACATCCATTGGATGACGCGATTGAGGTCGGGACGCGCGGCCAGGTGAGGCAGAAAGGCCGCGTATTTTTCGCGCACAGCCGCCCAGTCGGCGCCGTGCATATTGGGGTCGTAGAAGTAATCCCGGTTGATTCGCCAGGCTTCGTGGAAGATTTGCGGCCATTCGGCGCGCGGGTCGATCTTGACCTGGACCGAGCCCATCGCCAGCTTGCCCTTGTTGAGATCGATCTTTTCCCCGGCTCCGGCAATCAGCCAGATCTCGCCCGCATTCAGCAGGATTTTCTTCTTGTTGGCGGAGACGGAATAGTCGCTCACTTTCTCCGCCAGGGTCTCCTCCTTCCGTTTCTCCAAGTCGTAACGGACCAAATTCAAGCCGCTCGCTCCCGATCCTCCCGGGGCGCGATCCGACTTCAAATAGTAAATGTGATTCGTGTCGCCGGCCTGCAAGTTTCGGTAAAAGGCCGAAGACAACGGCAGCGCCACGATCCGTTGCGCGAGGCCTTCCACGTCAATCTTCAGCGGCGCGATTTCGGCGGGCTGTTTTGCCGGTTCCTTTTCAGGTTTCGCGGCTGCGTCCTTCTTGTCCTCTTTCGCTGCGTCGTCCTTTTCCTTTTTCGCTTCCTCCTTGGGCTTCTCTTCGTCGCTTTCCTTGAGGAAGGGTGAATTGGTTCCTTTTTGCAAGACAGCGAGGTAGAGGGAACGGGTGATCTCCATATCGGCATTGGACATGGCGAACCAGTTGACTACCGGGCCGGCGTCGGTGGAGGCAAAGAATAGCAGATACTTCCCCTGCGCGTCGAAAACCGGCTCGCTCACGTCGCTCAGACCTTCGGTGACGGCATGCGAACGCTGTTGTTCGAGTGAGTAGAGATGGACGCGTTGATGGCCGCTCTCCGTTTTGACGGTGTAGGCGAGCCAGCGCGAGTCGGGCGACCAGGCGTGCTGAAGGCCGCGCCACGAGGCCGGGCCAAAGACGGGTTCCGAATCGATCTTCGTGGCTTTCTCCGCCTGCAGATCAAAGATGAAAAGGCTCCAGCTATTATCGACGTAGCTCACTTTCTGTCCGTCCGGCGACCATCGAAGGTCCTCGTAAAAGCCGGCGCCGTGCAGCGGGATTTTGCGGACGTCGCCTTTGCCATCCTGCGGCGCAATATGTAGGGCATATTCGCCCGAGGCATCGCTGAAATAGGCAATGCTCTTCCCATCGGGGCTCCATTGAGGGTCGCGCTCGTGGACGGCCGTGGATTGGGTCAAGTTCCGAGGATCGCCTTTCTCGGCCGGCGCCGTGATGATTTCCCCGCGAAACTCGAACACCGCCCGGGCGCCGGAAGGTGAAATCTGGGCGTCGCGAATGTACTGGGCGCCACTGACAAACCGCGGCCGCGTCTCGATAAGATCGGCGGCCACGCCAATGGCAAGCTGGCGAGCGCTCTTGGAGGCCGGATCGTAGAGATGCAGATAGCCCGCCTGCTCATACACAATCACGCCGCCGCCTGCCGAAGCGTGCATCACCGGGAAATCCGCATGGAAGGTGAGTTGATCCACGGACTTCGCTGAGGCGTTGTAGGAAAAGAGATTGAACTCGCCGTTGCGGTCCGAGAGGAAATAGAGCGTGCCGCCGATCCACATCGGCACCGTGTCGTTGCAGCCGCCTTTGGGTTTGGGGACTTCGACGACCTCGTGGTTTTCCATTTCGTACAGCCAAATTCGGCTGATCGTTCCGCCGCGATAATTCTTCCACTGCCGGAACGCCTCATACACCGGCGTGTAAGCGATTCTGGCGCCGTCCGTTGAATAGGCGGCCATGGAAGCATGCGGAATCGGCACCGCTTCCGGATGCCCGCCGTCAATCGATATGGTGAAAAGCTGCGTGTAGCGCGTGGTGTGAACGGCGCGCGGGGAGGTGAACAGCACGGCTTTGCCGTCGGGCCGGAAGTCCTGGGCGAGGTCGGGGCCCGGATGCCACGTCAGGCGCTGGGGGACGCCTCCGCTCACCGGCATCAGATAAACGTCGAGGTTCCCGTCATACTGCCCGCTGAAGGCCAGGGAACGGCCATCCGGCGAGAACCGAGGGTTCGTCTCGTCGCCGGGATGAGTGGTGAGCCGGCGCACGTTCGATCCGTCGCGTTGGCAGACCCAGATGTCCCCGGCGTACACGAACGCGATGTGATCCTGGCTCACCGCCGGCTGGCTCAACATCCGCGTGTTCCGAATATCGACCGCGCGGGTCGATGGAAGGGCGAGGCAAAGGAGGCAGGCGCTGAAAATTCGCATCAAGACCGCACGCGCGTCTCCTGAAAACGGATTTCGTTGAGTTAAACTTGTACGCAGGGAAGGTTTCATAGATTTGTCCACTCGCTGTACTGTCCCGAATTTTCTTTAACAGGAGGTAGCAGAGGAAACAGAGATTTTGCACCTCATTCTCTGTTTGCTCCGTTGCCTCCTGTTCAGATTCTAACTGAAGCTCTCAACCGGCGCCGCCCCCGTTCCAGCTTTTGCCGTCCCAGGCGATGATTTTTTCGAGCAGGGCGATCACGTCGTCCGAAAAAACCTTGAACAGAGTTTCCCCCTTTTCCGTGCTGGCGGCAGCGGGATATCCGATATGGCCGGGTTCCGACCGATCCTGCGTGATCCAGCCGCGCGCGGCCGGTTCGAACGCTTCGCCGAATTCGACCGGTGGAGCGCCTTTGAAGTCTCCGACCAGATCCGGCGCCAATCGCAGGATCATGGACGTTTCCCATTCGCACGCGTGGCCCATTTGCTGTTGCTTGAAGTCGGAACGCACCGCCTGCGGTTTGCCCCCGAGTTTCCAATAAGTCGCAAACAACAGCAGAAGATCGCCGCGATGCCGGTGTTTCTGCCGCACCTCGAACACGATCTGGCGCCCTGGAACGTCGTTCCCGCCGTGGCCGTTGATGAAGACCAGGCGCTTGAAGCCGTGCTGAATGAAATTCTCCAGCAAACCCGCGAGCAGATCGAGGTAGGTGCGCGGCGGCGCCGACAGCGTGCCCGGAAACTCCAGGTGATGATCGGAGTTCCCCAGCCACATCAACGGCGCGAAGAGAACGCGGTCGCCCAACTTCTCCGCCGCGCGCCGGACGATTTCGCCCGCGAGCAGACTGTCGGTGAAGACCGGCAAATGCCGGCCATGCTGTTCCAGCGCCGCAATCGGGAACACGACGGGCGTGTCTTTGTTGAGCGCCTGAACTTTCGGCCAGGTGAGATCTGTCAATTGCATGAGTGCGTCCCTCACTCTCCCCAAGGGAGAGGGTCGGGGTGAGGGGAAAGGGGACTCGAAACCAACACAGATTGAGATTCTCCAAGACGCTGAACGGATACCCGGGCAGGCTGGAAGCCTGCCCTACTTCTCGATCGGCGCGGCGATCAGGTTGCCGTACTCGGTCCAACTGCCGTCGTAGTTCTTCACGTTCTTGATGCCGAGAAGATATTTCAGGACGAACCAGGTGTGACTCGAACGCTCGCCGATCCGGCAATACGCAATCGTGTCTTTGTTGGGATCGACGCCTTTTTGGTCCAGGTAAATGCTGCGCAACTCGTCCGCGGACTTGAAGCTGCCGTCCGGTTTGACCGCCGTGCTCCAGGGAATGCTCTTGGCGCCAGGGATATGTCCGCCGCGCTGCGCGGTCTCCGTCATGCCGGGCGGCGCGATGACTTTGCCGGTGTATTCATCCGGGCTGCGCACATCGACGAGATTCCATTTGCCAGCCTTCTGGGCCTCGAACACTTGCGGGACCAACGCGCGCAGTTCGGAGTTCGGCGCGGAGGCCTTATAGGTCACGGGCGTCGGTTTGGGCACTTCCGTAGTCATCTGCTTGTCCGGCTCGTTTAGCCATTTGACCCGACCGCCGTTCATCAGCCGGACATCCTCATGCCCATAAATCTTGAACAGCCAGAAACCGTAGGCCGCGAACCAGTTGTTGTTGTCGCCGTAGAGAATGACGGTGTCGCCGGGCGAAATGCCGGCGCCGCCGGCCAGTTTTTCAAACGCTTCCTGGCCGATGATATCGCGGCGGACTTGATCCTGGAGTTGAGTCTGCCAGTTGAATCCGACGGCGCCGGGGATGTGTCCGGCGTCGTAAGCTTTGGTATCGACGTCGATCTCGACGAGTTTGATGCCGGGCTTGCCCAGGTTGGCTTTGACCCAATCGGTTTCGACGAGCACTTCAGGTTGAGCGTAGTTGGCCATAATCAGTCCTTTCTGAATTCTAGGTTAATGGTTTCTGTCCAGGCTCACGCCTGATTGCCGGATGCCAGACTCGGGATGTGTTTCATCATGTTCGAGGTGTATTTGAATATGTTGTCCGGAAAAATCATTACGCCGTAGCCGGCTTTGTCGCGCAGAATGATTTCCCGCGCGCCCTCGTAAATCAGGCCCGAACTCGGCCCGGCGAGCAAACCTTCGGTCTGGCACAACTCCATGGCCCGCGAGTAAGCCAGCCGGAATTCCACCTCAAGAATGTCGTCCACGAGCGAGGAATCGAACAGCTTGGACACGCCCAACTGCGTGACGTTGCGGAGGCCGGGAACGTCATGGCCTTCCGTGGGCTGCACGGCGATGACTTTGATGTCCGGCTTCTTGCTGCGCAAGAACCGGCTTGTGCCGCTCACGGTGCCGCAGGTTCCCAGTGAAACAAACAAATGCGTGATCTTGCCCTCGGTCTGCCTCCAGATTTCCGGGCCCGTGGTGTGAAAGTGCGCCTCGACGTTCTTTTCGTTCTCGTACTGGTTCGGCATCGCGTATTTGTCGCGGGAAGCTTTGGCGTGGGTCTTGGCGATGTTGATCGAGCCGTCGCCCAGGCCGGGCGCGGGACACAGCTCGTCCGAAACGACGTCCAGTTGCGCCCCGGCGATCTTGAGCAGGACTTTCTTTTCCAGCGACACTTTGTTCGGCACCACCGCGCGCATGTGGAAGCCGCGCGCGCGCGCCAGGGCGGCGAGGCTGATGCCGGTGTTGCCGGAAGTCGGCTCGACAATGCCGCGTCCGTTCCCGATTTCGCCGCGCTGTTCCAGGTCTTGAAGCAGGGCCCAGGCGGCGCGATCCTTCACCGACCCGAACGGGTTCATCCATTCCAGCTTCGCGTAGAGAGCGAATTCGGGGACAGGATTCATCCGGTTGATGCGGACGAGCGGGGAAGGATTCTGCTCGTTGGGCAGCAACTCAAAGACGTTGTCGTAAACCCGCGTGTGGTGGTTCATGCACTGGCGAACGTAACTGCGTCCCTTAATTATGGCTTTTGCTTCAGGAGGACAACCTTTTTCCCTAAGGGTCTGTGCAAAAATAACTTCCGGTTTTGGCGGGAGCGCCGCCTGGCCGGATGCAAGGCGCGAGGAGGGAGCATCCCCGTTTTGGGGCTGTGACCGACGAGCAACGCCGCAGCCGGCCAGGCGCCGCCCCGTCCCGGAGGGCTGGGGCGATTTCGCTTTCTGGCTTCGTTTCTCCTCAGTCGCAGAGCCCTGGCTATGCTCCTTCGTCGTGCCTCGCCAGAAAGCGAAATCGCCTCCAGCAAAACCGGAATTTATTTTT